>NZ_BBSK01000064.1:0-30325 GCF_001319805.1 Burkholderia sp. E168m22 | reverse complement strand
AAGGGCCGGTTACCGCTTTCGCGGCAACCGGCCCTTGTCATTCGACCGTCGAAGCGCCCTGGCCGGGCGCGTGCCCTTACACGTCGAACTTCACCCCCTGCGCCAGCGGCAGCTGCCGGCTGTAGTTGATCGTATTCGTCGCACGGCGCATATACGCCTTCCACGCATCCGAACCCGACTCGCGGCCGCCGCCCGTTTCCTTCTCGCCGCCGAACGCGCCGCCGATTTCCGCGCCGCTCGTGCCGATGTTCACGTTGACGATCCCGCAATCGCTGCCGGCCGCCGACATGAATTGCTCGGCCTCGCGCATGTCGTTCGTGAAGATCGCCGACGACAGGCCTTGCGGCACCGCGTTGTGCACGTCGATCGCGTCGTCGAAGTTGTCGTAGACCATCACGTACAGGATCGGCGCGAACGTCTCGCGCTCGACCACCGCCGACTGCTTCGGCATCCGCACGATGGCCGGACGCACGTAGTACGCATCCGCGTGACCGACGTCGACGCGCTCGCCGCCCTTCACTTCGCCGCCCTGCTCGCGCGCATCGGCCAGCGCCTTCTGCATCGCGTCGAACGACGCACGATCGACCAGCGGGCCGACCAGCGTGCCTTCCTCGAGCGGGTTGCCGACCTTCACCGACGCGTAGGCCTTCTCGATGCGCGGCAGCAGTTGCTCGACGAGGCTGCGATGCACGATCAGGCGGCGCAGCGTCGTGCAGCGCTGGCCGGCCGTGCCGACCGCCGCGAACGTGACCGCGCGCACGACGAGGTCGAGATCCGCGCTCGGCGCGACGATCATCCCGTTGTTGCCGCCGAGCTCGAGGATGCCGCGTGCCAGGCGCTGGCTCAGCACCTTCGCGACTTCCTGGCCCATCCGCACGCTGCCCGTCGCGCTGACGACCGGCACCTTCTTCGACGCCGTCAGCACCTCGCCGACATCGCGCATGCCGAGCACCAGTTGGCTCAGTTCCGCCGGCGCGACGCCCGGATGCGTCTTGTCGAACTCGCGGAGCGCCTTCTGGAGCAGCACGTGGCACGCGATCGCGGTGAGCGGCGTCTTCTCGGACGGCTTCCACACGACCGAATCGCCGCACACGAACGCGAGCGCCGCATTCCACGCCCACACCGCGACCGGGAAGTTGAACGCCGAAATCACGCCGCACACGCCGATCGGGTGCCACGTTTCCATCATCCGGTGGCCCGGGCGCTCGGACGCGATCGTGAGACCGTAAAGCTGACGCGACAGGCCGACCGCGAAATCGCAGATGTCGATCATTTCCTGCACTTCGCCGAGGCCTTCCGACGTGATCTTGCCGGCTTCGAGCGTGACGAGGCGGCCGAGCTCGGCCTTGTGCTCGCGCAGCACGTTGCCGAACACGCGCACGAGTTCGCCGCGCACCGGCGCCGGCACCGTGCGCCACTTGAGGAATGCGTCGTGCGCGGCGTCGATCTTGCGCTCGGCGCCGGCGGGCGTGTCGACGGCCAGCGTCGCGAGCGTCGCGCCGTCGAGCGGCGAACGCGCGGTCAGCGCATTGCCTTTCCACTGGGCGAGATCGATGTCGAGCGCGGCAAGAATGTCGTTGAATTGCATCACTTCCTCTTCAGGGACAGATTGATCGGTGCGGCGGCAGCGCCGCCCGCGTGATTCGATTGGAGCGCGTTCGAGCGCGTCGTGCAAGCGGACGCGCCGCGCGGCGGGCCGGTGCGCCATCCGGCGCATTGCGCTGCGCCGCCGCCGGAAAGCCCGGCCGGACGGCGCGCCCCAGCCTCGCGAGGCACGATCCATGAAACACATTGTCGATGGCCACAAGTCGGGCCGCTATTGATATTAACTCACGACTTCATTCCCAAAACGCAACAACTCGACCGGCCGGACCAACGCGTTTCCGGATCGATTCGGGACGTTTCCAAAGCCTGCGGCCGGGCACCCGGACGCATCGCGGCACGACACAAGTTGATGATCATCCCGCATCACCCTGTTCGGAAATATCGTTTGCCGCCGGTGCACCGGGCACACACAATCGGTGCGACGTCGAGGTGCAACGCACCCGGCGCGCCGCCGGCCGCCACCACGGCAGCCGGACGACCGACGAAGGCGACACGCACCACGGCCCGGCTCAGCGGGCCGGTTTCGCACCGCATCACCGCTACCCGCCGCGGGCGGCAACGCGTCGCGCTTCGTCACCGAAAAACAATCCCGGAGACAGCGCCCAGCGCCCGCCATGCATTCAGATGCCCGCCCCGATTCGTCCCGCCCGTCCGCCTCGCCCCCTGCGAAGCCCTCCCTCCACCGCGCGTTGCAGGCCCGCCATCTGCGGATGATCGCGATCGGCGGCTCGATCGGCACGGGCCTGTTCGTCGCGTCCGGCGCATCGATCTCGCAGGCCGGCCCCGGTGGCGCGATGCTCGCGTACATGCTGATCGGCCTGATGGTCTATTTCCTGATGACGAGCCTCGGCGAAATGGCCGCGTTCATGCCGGTGTCGGGCTCGTTCGCGACCTACGGCGCGAAGTTCGTCGACGAAGGCTTCGGCTTCGCGCTCGGCTGGAACTACTGGTACAGCTGGGCCGTGACGCTGGCGGTGGAGCTCGTCGCCGCGCAGCTCGTGATGCACTACTGGTTCCCGCACGTGCCGGGCGTCTGGTGGAGCGCGCTGTTCCTCACGCTGATCTTCGCGCTCAACGCGCTGTCGGTGCGCGGCTTCGGCGAGGCCGAATACTGGTTCGCGCTGATCAAGGTACTCACCGTGCTCGCGTTCGTCGGCGTCGGCCTGCTGATGATCTTCGGGATCATGCAGGGCGGCCCGAGCGCCGGCTGGGGCAACTTCACGATCGGCGACGCGCCGTTCGTCGGCGGCTGGGCGACGATGCTCGGCGTCGCGATGATCGCGGGCTTCTCGTTCCAGGGTACCGAGATGATCGGCGTCGCGGCCGGCGAATCGGAGAACCCGCGCACGACGATTCCGCGTGCGGTGAGCCAGATCTTCTGGCGCATCCTGCTGTTCTACGTGTTCGCGATCTTCGTGATCGGCGTGCTGGTTCCGTACACCGATCCGAGCCTGCTGAAGAGCGACGTGACCGATATCGGCGTGAGCCCGTTCACGCTGGTGTTCCGCCACGCGGGTCTCGCCTTTGCCGCCGGCGTGATGAACGCGGTGATCCTGACGGCCGTGCTGTCGGCCGGCAACTCGGGCATGTACGCGTCGACGCGGATGCTCTACAACCTCGCGGTCGAAGGCCGCGCGCCGAAGCTGTTCGCGAAACTGTCGCCCGGCGGCGTGCCGCGCAACGCGCTGTATGCGACGACCGCCGTCGGCGCGCTGTGTTTCCTCACGTCGCTGTACGGCGACAAGACGGTCTACCTGTGGCTGCTGAACACGTCGGGCATGGCCGGCTTCATCACGTGGCTCGGCATCGCGGTCAGCCACTACCGCTTTCGCAAGGGTTTCCTGAAGCAGGGCTACCGGCTCGACCAGTTGCCGTACCGGTCGAAGTGGTTCCCGTTCGGCCCGCTGTTCGCGTTCGCGCTGTGCGCGGTCGTCGCGCTCGGCCAGGACTATCAGGCGTTCCTCGCCGACAAGATCGACTGGGCGGGTGTCGCAGCAACCTACATCGGCTTGCCGTTCTTCCTCGCGATCTGGCTCGGCTACGCGCTCGTGCGCAAATGCCGGCTGGTGCGCTACGAGGACATGGAAATCGCGCCGTGGATCGAACGCAACGCGACACATGAAGCTGCCCAAAAGGCTGATGCCAGCTATCCGGCCTATGTCGCCCGCCCGGTCAACCCGACGCCGGGCGCCTGACGCCCGGTAACGCGTCGGCCGCCCCCACCCCGGCGGCCGACGCGCTGAAGCTCCCATTCGACGCGGCGCGCGCGTTCAGGCAAGATCGACGCGCGCCGTCCGTTTTTTTCGCCGTCACGAGTCACCAACACGCATGCAGAACTTCTACGAAGCCACCGTTACCCGCCAGCCCTACCCGCAACTGACCGGCACGATCGATACCCAGGTCTGCATCGTCGGCGGCGGCCTCGCCGGCCTGTGCACGGCGCTCGGCCTCGTCGAGCGCGGCGTGACGGACGTCGTCGTACTCGACAGCGAACGGGTCGGCTTCGGCGCGTCGGGCCGCAACGGCGGCTTCGTGTTCGGCGGCTACAGCCTCGACAACGCCGACCTGCTGCGCACGCTCGGCCGCGACGAAGGGCGCCGGCTGTACCGGCTCACCGTCGACGCGGTCGACCTGATCCGCGCGCGCATCGCGCGCTACGGGATCGATTGCGACATCGTCGACCAGGGCGTGATGCTCGCGAACTGGTTCGACGATCCGTCGCGGCTCGACAGCGTGCGCACGCTGATGAAGAACGAACTCGGCGTCGAATGGGAACCCGTCCCGACCGGCGCGCTGCGCGAGCGGCTGAAAACACAGCGCTATTACGGCGGCCTGTTCGAGCCGAACGCATTCCATTTCCATCCGCTGAAGTACGTGCTCGGCGTCGCGGCGGCCGCGTCGCGCGGCGGCGCACGCGTGTACGAACGCTCGGCCGCGCTCGGCATCGCGCGCGACGGCGCCGGCTACGTCGTGCGCACGGGGCAGGGCGCGGTACGCGCGAAGGACGTCGTGTTCGCCGGCGGCGGCTATGCGCGCGGCGTGTCGCCGCGCATCGAGCGCGCGGTGCTGCCGATCGCGACCTACGTGATCGCGACCGAACCGCTCGGCACGCGCCTGCCCGACGCGATCGACGCGCCGTACGCGATCTACGACACGCGTTTCGCGTTCGACTACTACCGTCCGCTGAAGGACACGCGGATCCTGTGGGGCGGCCGGATCTCCGTGCTCGACCGCGGCCCCGACGCGATCGCGCGCCTGCTGCGGCGCGACCTGCTGCGCGTGTATCCGCAACTGGAAGGCGTGAAGATCGACTACGCGTGGGGCGGGCTGATGAGCTACGCGCGGCACAAGATGCCGCAGATCGGCCGCGACGCGGACGGCGTATGGCACGCGATCGCGTTCGGCGGCCACGGGATGGCGCCGACCACGGTGGCCGGCGAGGCGCTCGCCGCCGCGCTGGCCGAAGGCCGGCCGGTGCCGGACGGCTTCGCCGCGTTCGGACTCACGCGCACGTTCGGGCTGGCCGGCCTTGCCGCCGCGCAACTCACGTACACGGCGTACCAGGCCCGCGACGCGCTCGCGTCCTGCCGCCGCTGAGCGCCCGCGACGACCGAAACGACCGCGCCGACGGCCTTGCCGATTAGAGCGGAAGGTCGGCCGGGCGGGCATTTCCCACATGCTAGAATGCCTTTTCCAAGCCGCCGCGAACCACAACAAAGTCACATGAAAGCAGGAAGCAAGGCCGCCACGTCCGACCCCCGCGCGCTTGCGTCCGATGCGCGGCGTAAATACGATCCCGAGCAAACCAAGCGCAACATCCTCGATGTCGCCACGCAGGAATTCTCCGCGATGGGCCTCGCCGGTGCGCGCGTCGACGCGATCGCCGAGCGCACGAACACGACGAAGCGGATGCTCTATTACTACTTCGAAAGCAAGGAAGGCCTGTACGAGGCCGTGCTGGAGAAGGTGTACGGCGACATCCGCGCGCTCGAGCAGGAGCTGCACGTCGGCGACATGGAGCCGCGCGAAGGCATGCGCCGCCTCGTCGAATTCACGTTCGACTATCACGACAAGCATCGCGACTTCGTCCGCCTCGTGTCGATCGAGAACATCCACGGCGCAAAGTATGTCGAACAGTTGAAGTCGTTCAAGAACCGCAACGTCAGCATCATCAAGACGCTCGAGGAACTGGTCGAGCGCGGGGCGGCCAGCGGCGTGTTCCGCAAGGACATCGACGCATTCGACCTGCACCTGCTGATCAGCTCGTTCTGCTTCCACCGCGTGGCGAACCGCTACACGTTCGGCGCCGCGTTCGGCCGCGATCCGTCGGCACCGCGCCTGCGCGCTCGGCATCGCGACACGATCGCCGACGCAGTGCTCCGCTACGTCGCCGCGTAAGCGGCAAGTCGCCGGCCGGGGCACGCGATATCCGCGCCCCCTCCAACTTCAGCCCTTCAGCGCATCAGTCCGTCGGCGCGGTCGACGCCAGCGCGATCCGCGCCTTTTCTTCCGGGCTGCCCGCCACGTAATACTTCTTCGCCCAGCTCGAATCGGGCGCAAGCGCGAGCCGCGCATGCGCGCCCGCATCAGTACCCGTGCCGTGCTGCCGTTTCGTGTTGATCGCCAGCGCCCGTGCGCGATAGTGCTCGTAAAGCCGCAGGAATTCCGCGAGATAGATCGCCGCGATCCGCCGGTCGCGAATCTCTAGCAGGTTCTCATCGTTGTACTGCTCGGAATTGCGGCTCATGTTCGCCGAACCCGTATAGACGACCGGATTCGCGCCTTCCGCATCGATCACGATGAACTTGTGGTGGATCACCACAGGCGGAAAAGCCGGCGCCGGTTCGCCCGGAAAGAGTCGCAACTCCGGCTCGAAGCCTTGCGGCACGGTGGCCGGCGAAAAATACGACGCGTCGATCACGTCGTGGTTGTCGCGGCTGCGGTGGTACAGCTCGAGGTTCGCGAGCGTCGCCGCATCGAGCGTCTGCCCGGCCTGCTGCGCGGCATCGGCCTTCGTCGCGCTGCCGACATTGATCCGGTTCACGAGGCCGAACATCATCAGCCCGCGGTCGCCGGCCGCGAAACACGCATCGCGTAGCGCGGCGTCGGTCGGCATGAACAGGCAGAACGACACCGAATGCTTCGCGGCCGCGATCGCGGCGACGATCGTATCGATCTCGGTACGCTGCCCCGCCGGCTCCGGCGAGTAGGCGACGCGCACCTGCGCGCTGCCGATCGTCATCGGCGCCGACCAGCCCGGCGACAGCCGCGCGGTCTCCGCGATCGACGGATTCCCGGCCAGCGCGTGGGCGCGCTCGTTGTACAGCGCGGCGAGCGCGGGCGAGTCGAACGCATGCAGCACGTTGGCCTGCTCGGTCAGCCCCTCGGTCGTGAAGTTCGCGGAGCCGGTCAGCACGCGCGCGGGCGCCGGGTTCGACGGCGCATCGGTCACGATGAACTTGTCGTGCATGATGTGCGTCCGGTCGCGCGGCGCAAGCGTCGCAAGGCCCTGCAACGCATCGACGGCCGGCTGGTTCGGCGACGGCAGCGGCGGCTTGCCCTTGCGCGCCGTCGTGTGCGCGTCGTAGACGATCGCGAGCGACGCTTCGCCGTGCTTGCGCCCAAACGCCTGGAACGCGGGCAGCGCCCACAGCGTGTCGGTCAGATGATAGACGGCCGACGCCGCGCGCGACGCGGGATCGAGCATCTGAGCGAACACCTGCTCCATGTCGTTCGCGAGCCACGTGCGCAGCTTCAGCGCCTGCGCGGCACTCGGCGCCTCGTTCGGCGCGAGACCGAGTGCAGCAACCTGCTTCGCGAACGCCTGCGAACTGACCACCGCGCGATTGAACCACGTGCCGATGCCGTCCTCGATGTGCGCGGGCAGCACGACGTCGCACACCCCGGCTTGCGCGTCGAGCATCTGCAGGTTCGCCGGCGTGCCGACGACCGGATAGACGTCGTAGCGGAACGACGCACCGCGATCCTGCGGATCGATGCGGGCATCCCACCACATGAATTTCTGGATCGGCGCCTGGTCGGTGGGCGCATCGCCCTGCGTGTCGGCGGCCGGGCCGTCGAACGTCAGGCGGTTGGGCAGCCAGCTGTCCGGCGCACGCGTCTTGCCGTCGGCCGACCAGAAACCCGGCGTGCGCCGGATCGCGAAGCCGAGGAAATCGGACCGCGACGCCGCATCGGGCCAGTCGAAAGCCAGCAGGACCAGGGTGGGGGAAAGATAGCTGCGCACGCTGACGGTCATTCGTTGCTCCCTGGCCTGGCGGCCGGTCGAGGTGAATGAGTCAGTCTTGACGACGGTTCTTCCCGCGCGATGACGCTTCGATGAACCTTGTATGTCGGATGCGCGTCAGTCGCACACGAGCAGCTCGACCCCGCGCGCCGTCAGCGCGCGGCGCACGGCCTTGTCGGGTGCGCGCTCGGTCACCAGATAGCGGGCGGCGGCCGCGCCGTTGATCCGCACCGGCGTCACGCGGCCGAATTTCGAATGGTCGGCGACGATGATCGCCGTGCCCGCCGCCGCGATCATCCGGCTGCGCACTTCGGCCGCGAGCCGCGAGTAGTCGGTGCACTCGCCGTCGGGCGTGATGCCGCCGGCGCCGACGAACGCGAAATCGACGTGGTATTGCGCGAGCTGGTGGATCGTGTCGAGCCCGAAGGTGGCGTCCTCGTCGTCGGACAGCTCGCCGCCGAGCAGCGTCACGCGGTTGCCGTTGCGCCGCGCGAGCACGAATGCGGTACGCCAGTCGTTCGTGTAGATCGACAGCCGGTGCCGGTCGGCGAGCGCCAGCGCGACCGCATGCGGCGTGCTGCCCGAATCGATCAGCACCGATGCATCATCGGGCACGAATTCGGCCGCGCGCCGCCCGATGGTGCGCTTCGCATCGGCGTTCGCGGCCTCGCGCTCGGACAGGCTCGGCTCACGGCGATCCGCGGCCAGCGCGCCGCCGTGCGTCATCACGAGCAGGCCGCGCGCGGCCAGCGCATTCAGGTCGCGCCGCACGGTTTCGCGCGACACGTCGAGCGAACGCACGAGTTCCGCGACCGACAGCGCGCCCGACCGTCCGAGCTCCGACAGGATGTATTGATGACGTTGTTCCGCCAGCATCGCGTGTGCGCCCGAGGCGACTGGTAATGGGTAAGCCGGCCATTGTATTACGGACGTTTGACGACCATTTGACTGCGCCGGGTAAGCGGCCAGGCAGCGTCCGGGCGCGTTTCCCCGAAAGCGAAATTCACTATTGTCCGGCGCGCGCGAATCCCCGGCGGCGCCGGGCGCTACACTTTGCGCTTCGCCGAACGACCGACCAATACCGACCATCAAAGGGGCTCGCGCCATGTATCGCAAAGGCAGTGTGATCGAAATCCAGTTTCCGCCGGAACGCCTCAACGACGCGGCGGGTGATCCGTACTGGATCGACCTGACGCTCGACGAAGCACGCCGGCTCTACGAACAGCTCGCCGCGCGCTTCGCGACCGACGCGCGCGCCAACCAGCCGCTCGATACGTTCTCGATCGACTGATCGCCGCCGCTGCGCGTCCCTCCGCGCAGCGCATCGCCGTGCCGCGGGCGCTCATCGCCGCCGCACCGCGCACCGGCGCGATGACCGCCGGCACGATCACATGCCGCATGGCATGAGTGCAGGATTCGACAAGACGCCGGCGCCGCTTCGCCCGATACTGGCCGACTTCCCGGTTCTGTCCGGCCGCGTCGCGGCCCGTCACGCATGCTTACCTCGATCGTCGCCGCCGCCTTCGTCGCGCTCTGGTCCACCGGCTTCATCGTCGCCCGGGCGATCAAGCCCTACGCCGATCCGAACCTGTTCCTGCTCGCGCGCTTCGCGGGCACGGCCGCGCTGTTCGCCGTGGTGGCGCTCGTCGCGCGCGCGCCGTGGCCGGCCCGCCGCGAATGGCCGCGCCACCTGATCGCCGGCGCGCTGTTGCAAGGCGTCTATCTCGGCGCGAGCTACTGGGCCGTCGCGCAAGGGTTGAATGCGGGCGTGATGGCGCTGCTCGGCGCGCTGCAGCCGCTCGCCACCGCCGTGCTCGCGGTCCCGCTGTTCAACGAACGCCTGCCCGCGCGCGGCTGGCTCGGCATGGCGCTCGGGCTGGCCGGCGTCGCGCTCGTGCTCGCGCCGAAAGTCACGGGCGGCGTCGCGCCGCCGTCGGGCGCGGCGCCTGCGTGGCTCGTCGTCACCGTGTCGGTGCTCGCGGTCGGATTGATTACCGCCGGCTCGCTGTACCAGAAAGGCAAGCTCGCGCAGAGCGACCTGCGCACGGCGGTCGCCGTGCAGAACTTCGGCGCGGCGATCGTCGCGGCCGTGTTCGTCGTACTGCTCCATGAAACCCGCTGGATCGGCGCGCCGGCGCTGTGGGTGTCGCTCGTGTGGGGCGTCGTGTTCCTGTCGGGCGGCGCGGTCACGATGCTGATGTGGATGTTGCGGCGCGGCAATGCGGCGCGCGCGACGTCGCTGCTGTTCCTCGCGCCGCCGCTGGCCGCGCTGCAGGGTTACGGTCTGTTCGGCGAAACGCTCGCGCCGATCCAGCTCGCGGGCTTCGCGCTCGCGCTGGTGGGCGTCGTGCTCGCACGGCGCTGACGCGAGCCAGCGGGCACCCTCCGCCCGGCATCCTGCACCCGCCCGGCGCACCACGCACCACGGCGATGCGCCGCGTCTCGTCGATGCAACGCGACGCCGCCGGAAACGCAGGTCCGGCGCGGCGGCACGCCGCGATTGCGCTTATGATGAGCGCCTTGCAATTCGTTCCGGATCTTCCCTCATGACCTCCGCCGATTACGCCAGCCGCCAACGCGCGATCATTGCCGAACTGAACGTCGCCCCGCACTTCGACGCCGAGGCCGAAATCGCCCGCCGCATCGATTTCCTCGCGCAGTACCTTCGTTCGACCGGCCTGCGGACCTACGTGCTCGGCATCAGCGGCGGCGTCGATTCGTCGACGGCCGGCCGGCTCGCGCAACTGTCGGTCGAGCGCCTGCGCGCCGACGGCTACGACGCGCGCTTCATCGCGATGCGCTTGCCGAACGGCGTGCAGAACGACGAAGAGGATGCGCAGCGCGCGCTGGCATTCGTGCGCGCGGACGAGGTATTGACGGTCGACGTGAAGCCGGCCGCCGATGCGATGCTCCGTTCGCTGGTCGCGTCCGGCCACGCGTTCGAAACGCCTGCGCAGCAGGATTTCGTGCACGGCAACATCAAGGCGCGCGAGCGCATGATCGCGCAGTACGCGGTGGCCGGCGCACGGCGCGGCATCGTGATCGGCACCGATCACGCGGCCGAATCGCTGATGGGTTTCTTCACGAAGTTCGGCGATGGCGGCGCGGACATCCTGCCGCTCGCGGGCCTGAGCAAGCGGCGCGTGCGCGGAGTGGCGCGCGCGCTCGGCGGCGAGGAGCTGATCGTGATGAAGGTGCCGACGGCCGACCTCGAGGAGCTGCGCCCGCTGCGCCCCGACGAGCACGCGTACGGCGTGACCTACGACGAGATCGACGATTTCCTCGAAGGCAAGCCGGTTGCCGATCGTGTGTATGAAACGGTGCTGCGCTTCTACGACGGCTCGCGCCACAAGCGCGCGCTGCCGTACACGATGTTCGACTGGCCGGCCGCATAAGCCGGCCGCCCCACGACTGACATACCGCCGCGCGCCCCCTCCCGGCTGCGCGCGGCGTCCGCTCGACGGGCAACGCTACGCGTTCCCGCCCGTCTTCTTCGCCTGCAGCGCACGAATGCGCATCCGCGCGCCCGTATCGCTGACCGTCGCGTCGTACATCGTCGCGAGATCGCGCTTGAGCGCGGTGCGCGAGCCGCCGTCGAGATACACCATGTGCCCCGACGGATAGAACCGCGCGGACAGGTTCTGCCGCACCTTCTGGTCCTCCAGCGGCATCTGCTGCAGATCGATCACGGTCTGGTAGAACGGCGTCACGAAATCGTAGAAGCCGTTCGCGGACAGCACCTTCAGGTCGACGTTCAGCGCCATCACCGCGGCGAGGTCGCCGGCCGTGTAGAGGATCACGTTCCCCTGCGCGTCGATGCCCTGCTGCGCGCCGGTCGGGTCGATGTGGCTGAAATCCCAGTTCTTGAAGGCCTGATCGTTCAGGTCCGTGAACGCGGAGTTCGACGTGAACTTCAACTGCTCGTTCAGATAGCTGTTCCACATCGCCGTATAGACGCCCGTCACGGCCGTCATCGTCGGATCGTTGCCGCCCGAATTCGGATCGATCTTGCCGGCGATACCCGACGAAATCCCGGTCACGCGGCCGTCGTACGAACCGAGCGCGAGCCCCTGCGCATGCAGCAGCGTCGTCAGGAACAGCGAATTGCCGCGCGTGTCGTAGCCCGCGATATCGAGCCCCCACGATTGCAGCGTCGCCGTATCGATGCCCGTGTATGCGGACAGTTTCTGCACGGTGGCCGGGTTCGCATGCGGCACCGCGCGCAGCGCGGTCAGATAGTCGGTGCGCGCGAACTGCGCGACTTCCTCGACGAACGCGCCGAGATCGGCCGGCGCCGGCTTGATACCGAGTTTCTTGTGATACCACGCGTCGGCCGCGGCGGTCGGCAGCGTGCCGACCGGGTTGCCGGCCTGCCGGTAATCGAGGATCGACGACTGCAGCGTGACGCCGTTCAGGTCGACGCCGTCCTCGTGCAGCTTGTACGCGAGCACGCAGCTGCGCGCGGTGCCGTACGATTCGCCGAACAGGTATTTCGGCGAATTCCAGCGGTTGTTCTTCGTCAGGTAGCGCTTGATGAACTGCTTCAGCGAATCCGCATCCTGGTCGACGCCCCAGAAGTCGCGGTTCTTGTTCGGCGCGACGGCCGCCGAATAGCCGGTGCCGACCGGGTTGATGAACACCAGGTCGCTGTGATCGATCATGCTGTCCGGGTTGTCTTCGATCTGGTACGGCGCGGGCGGCGTGAACCCCGGCATCGACGTCTTGATGCGCTTCGGCGCGAACGAGCCGAGCAGCACGAACACCGACGACGAACCGGGCCCGCCGTTATAGAAGAACGTCACGGGCCGCGTTTCCTCCTTCGCGCCGTCGGCCGTGAACGCGACGTAGAAAATCTTCGCGGCCGGCTGCGAACTGCTCGGATCGACGGTCACGAGGTGGCCGACCGTCGCCGTGTACGCGATCCGCTTCCCGTCGATCAGGATCGTGTGGTGCGTGATCGCGGCCGCCTCGGTCGTGTCGGTCACCGAGTCGTCGGGGCCGTTGCCGTACGCGACCGGATCGAAGAACGGCTGGTCGCGGCCGTGGCTCAGCGCGACCGGGTTGATGGTCGGCGGCACGCCATGCGAATTGTGGTCGCCGTGATGCAGCGGATACACGCCGCCGGAAGATGCGGAATCGATGTCCATCGTGCTGCTCCTGGAGGTGAAAAAAGACGCGGGCAGAGCACCCGCGTCGAACGGAAAGGCGTGTGCCCGTGCGTCAGCTCGACGGTTTGCGCGCGAGGATCGTGGCGAGCTGCGCGCCGTTCGGGCTGCCGAGGCCCGTGCAGGCGTCCCAGCCGGACGCGGCCGCATAGGTGCCGTTCGAGCCTTTCGTGATGTCGCGCAGCGCGCCCGGATGCTTGTACAGCACCGGATTGATCCAGCCGGCCGACGCGCCGTTCGCCGCATTGATCCGCGCGATCAGCGCCGCCCACAGCGGTGCGACCGCGCTCGTGCCGCCCATCACCGCGGGCGTGCCGGCCACCGACACTTCGTAGCCCGTCTGCGGCGACGCGTCGCCGGCCACGTCGGGCACGCCGCGCTTCGCGAGCGGCGTGGTGCTGCCGTCAGCGCGCGCGACCTTCAGCCCCTGCTGCCACGCCGGCAGATCGAACAGCGCACTGACGCCACCGCCGCCCGCCCCGCCGCCGGATGCCTCGTCGTTCCACGTGACCTCGCTGCGGATGCCCTGCCCGGGCAGCGCGTCGAGCTGCGTGCCGCCGCAGCCGAGCACGTACGAGCTCGACGCGGGAAAGTCGACGTGATCGGCGCCATCCTGCAGCCCGTCGCCCGAGCCGCTGTCGCCCGACGCCGCGCAGACGGTGATGCCCTGCGCGGCAGCCGCCTGCAGCACGCGGTTGAACGCCTGTGCCGACTGCGCCTGCCAGATCGCTTCCGGGCCACCCCAGCTGATCGAGATCACGGACGGTTGGTTCGTCTTGTCGGTCACGGCCGCGTTGACGGCCTGGATGAAGCCCGCATCGCTGTTCGGCGCGAAGTACACCGCGATCTTCGCGGCCGGTGCGATCGCGCCGGCGATTTCGATGTCGAGCGCGACTTCGCCGTCCGGGCCGTTCGGCTCGCCGGTCGGCGCATTGCGGCCGGTGCCGACGTTCACGTCGACGAGCTTGGGCGGCGTCGTGATGCCGAGCCCGCGGAAATACTGCTGGATGTCCGCCGCGCGATAGCCGCCGCCGAGCTCGATGATCGCGATGCATTGCCCGGCGCCGTCGCCGGCCGGAAAGTCGTACAGTGACGCAAGCTGGATCGGCGTGAACGTGACGGCCGCCGCGCCGCGCGCCGGCTTGAACGGCGGACGGAAGCGGAAGTGCGGCCGCGCCTGCGGGCGGCTGTCGAGGCCGAGCACGGCCGTGACCGCGTCGCCGATATCGTCGGGCAACACGATCGGGCCCGAGCGGCCGCGATACTGGCCGATCGACCGATGCTCGAAACGCTCGAGCTTCACGCTGAACGCGGCTTCGAACTGCGCGATCGTGCCGGACAGCACGACGACGCTCTCGACCGGATCGACGCGATCGACCGTGAGCTGATGACGGTGTGCGAAGTCCTCGGTCTTGCGAATGTCGTCGGGATTCGCGGAGAAACGCTGCGCGAATGCGTCGCGCGACACCGGTTTTGCACGGGCGTCGCCGGTGGCGAGCTGGTGAACCAATGCGTCGAGTTGCCCTTCTTCCTGCCGCCGCAACATGATCGTGACGTGGATGCGTTCTGCCGGGTCGCACTGGCCGAGACACTTGGACTCGGCGACGATGCGGGGTTCACGGTCGGCTTGAAGATGCCTTGCCATGTTCAGACCCTCCTTGGTACCGCGTTGCACGGAACAGCCAGGAAATCGGACATAGCCCGCGGAAGACGGTTCCGTTCGGTCAGTCGATTCGCGACGGCGCGTTTGCGACTGCATTTGCGACGCGCGAAGTAACAGGAAGTTTAGAACAGTCAGACGATTTGCGCGCACGCCCTTCCGCGGCAAGGCGCACGCGGGAAGGCCGGCATCGCGCGCGGCCCGTATCGATTCGAGCATGGGCCCGCCCGCGTGGCCGATCGATTCGCGCAGCGGCCATGTCGGCGCAACAGTCAGTCCATCGACAACCGCAGCGCAAAACCGATCAACGCCGCGGAAAAGGTCCAGCGCTGCACCGTCTGCGCGAGCGGATGCGCGCGCATCCACGCCGCGATGCGCGACGCGCCGAACACGCACGCGAGGTCGAAGCACACGCCGGCCGCCACCAGCAGCGCGCCGAGCTCGAACATCTGCCAGACGACCGGCCCGACCTCGGGCCGCACGAACTGCGGCAGCAGCACCGAGCAGAACAGCAGCGCCTTCGGGTTCAGCAGGTTGGTCAGCAGTCCCTTCACGAAGGACTGGCGCAACGCGCCCGCCGGCGCGTCGCCGTCGCCAAGCGCGAACACCGGCGAGCGGAACACCTGGATCGCGACATACGCGAGATAAAGCGCGCCGCCATAGCGGATCACCTCGTAGAGCCACGGCGCGCTGCGGATCAACGCCGCGACGCCGCATGCCGACAGCGTCACGTGCACGGTGCGCGCGAGCGACAGGCCGGCCGCCGCCGCCATCCCCGGCCGCACGCCGCGGCCGATGCTGGTCTGCAGCACGAGCGCCATGTCGGGCCCCGGTACCGCGTAAATGGCCGCCAGCGCGGCGAGATAAATCAACAGCAAATGCGTGGAAATCATGGTCTGCCCCCGTCCTTCATTGACGATATGTTGCCGCTGAAGGTGGAGGGATTACTGGCCATCTTTGGCGCGGAATTGGCGATTCGTAGGGGAATCCGCCACAATCATGAAATCACGACAAGGATTCCGCCAACATGATCGATCTCGACAAAACCGACCGCGCGATCCTCGCTGCGGTGCAGCGCGACGGCCGCCTGCCGATCGCGCGGCTCGCCGAATCCGTTGGCCTGTCCGAAACGCCTTGCGCACGGCGCCTGAAACGCCTCGAAAACGACGGCTACATCGAGCGCTATCGCGCGCAGCTGTCGCGCCAGGCGCTGGGTTTCGGCGTGGTCGCGTTCGTGCTCGTGCGGTTCGCGACGCACGACCGCAAGGTCGCCGACCGGTTCGAACGGGAAGTGCTCGGCATCGAGCGGATTCTGGCGTGCCACAACGTCGCGGGCACGGCCGACTACCTGCTGCAGGTGGTCGCGCGCGATCTCGACGACTACGGCACGTTCCTGCGCGATTCGCTGCGGATGCTGCCGGGGGTGACGTCGATCGAATCGGCGCTGTCGCTGCGCGAGGTGAAGCACGACGCCGGGCTGCCGGTGCCGTGACGCGCGCCGGGCCGGCAAGCCGCCCGGGCGCAACGCTCGTTCACCTTGTCGGCCGCGCTGGCGTCACACCACGTCGGACGACTGATGCGCGCGTTCGAGATCCTCGAGAAACGCTTCGACGACCGGATCGCCGCGCCCGTCGCGCGCCACGACCATGTGGAACGTGACCTCGTAGTGCAGTCGATCCGGATTGAGCGGCGCGAGCAGCCCCTGCGCGACATACGGCGCCGCGAAGTGCTGCGGCAGGTAGCCGAGATGGTGGCCGGACAGGATCAGCAGCGCGACGGCCTCCATGTTGTCGGCGGTCGCGGTCACGCGATCGGGCGTCGTCGACATCTGCGCCTCCGGCAGCGGATACGAGCGCCACGCCCACTCGAAGCCGGCGACGTCGGCCGGCGTCAGCGTGCCGGCGCCGTCGAACAGCGGATGGCCGCGGCCGCAATACGCGATCTGCCGCTCGATGAACAGCGGCGTGTAGTGCAGCGTCGGCACGCGATGCCAGAAGTAGCCGACCGCGATCTGGATCTCGTTGCTCAGCAGCTTTTCCTCGAGATCGCCGGGCGCGCGCACCGAAATCGAGAAGCGCACGGCCTCGTCGCGGGTGCGGAACGCGGCGATCGCCTCGGCGATCCGCGCATTCTGGCTCACCGGCGTATGGCCGATCAGGCCGATGTTCAGCGTGCCGACCAGTTGGCGATCCATGTGCCGCGCGGCCATCCCGAATTCGTCGAGCGCCGCCAGCAGCTTGCGGCTCATCGCATGGAACCGCTCGCCCTTCGGCGTGAGCCGGAAGCCGCTGCGGCCGCGCTCGCAAAGCCGGTAGCCGAGCCGCGTCTCGAGCGACGACAGTTGCGCGCTGATGGTCGACTGGCCGACGTTCAGCACCGCCTGCGCGGCCGACACGCCGCCCGCGTCCGTGACCGCGAGAAACACGCGGATCAACCGCAGATCGAGGGTCGACAGATTCCCCAGCACGTTCATCCCCTTCCATACATCGATGAAGATCGATGTTTACGTCGATATCTTCGCATTCTTCTTTCCCGGCGGAGCGCGTAAAACTGTGCGCCAGGCCGCGTCGCATGATACGGCAACCCCACATCGGAAGAGACGACCCCATGAACGACCACACCCATTTCCAGCCGCTCGGCGGCAATGAAATGCCGCGCTGCGGCGGCATCGCGACGATGATGCGCCTGCCGCACGTGTCGAGCGCCGAAGGCCTCGACGCGTGTTTCGTCGGCGTGCCGTTCGATCTCGGCACCTCCAACCGCACCGGCGCGCGCTTCGGCCCGCGCCAGATCCGTACCGAATCCGTGCTGCTGCGCCCGTACAACATGGCCACGCGCGCAGCACCCTTCGATTCGCTGCAGATCGCCGACATCGGCGACGTCGCGATCAATCCGTACAACCTGCACGATTCGATCGCCCGCATCGAGGCCGCGTACGACGCGATTCTCGAGCACGACTGCAAGCCGATCACGCTCGGCGGCGACCATACGATCGCGCTGCCGATCCTGCGCGCGATCCACCGCAAGCACGGCAAGGTTGCATTGATCCACGTCGATGCACACGCCGACGTGAACGACACGATGATGGGCGAAAAGATCGCGCACGGCACGCCGTTCCGCCGCGCGGTCGAGGAAGGGCTGCTGCACGGCGACAAGGTCACGCAGATCGGCCTGCGCGGCACCGGCTACGCGGCCGAGGATTTCGACTGGTGCCGCGAGCAGGGCTTCCGCGTGGTCCAGGCCGAGGAATGCTGGAACAAGTCGCTCGCGCCGCTGATGGAAGAAGTGCGCGCTCGCATCGGCGACACGCCCGTCTACATCACGTTCGACATCGACGGCATCGATCCGGCCTATGCGCCGGGCACCGGCACGCCGGAAATCGCGGGCCTCACGGTGCCGCAGGCGCTCGAGATCATCCGCGGCGCGATGGGGCTGAACATCGTCGGCTGCGATCTCGTCGAAGTCGCGCCGCCGTACGACCCGTTCGGCACCACGGCGCTGCTCGGCGCGAACCTCGCGTACGAGCTGCTGTGCGTGCTGCCGGGCGTCGCGTACCGCGACTGATCGCGGCGCCGCCACTATTCCAAAATCAGAGGATTCCAGAGGAGCACACATCGAGATGGGGACTTCCGTCAAGCAGCCGAAGCGGGCGGCGCTCGCTTCGTTCGTCGGCACCACGATCGAGTGGTACGACTTCTATAGTTATGCGACCGCCGCCGCCATCGTATTCGGGCCGCTGTTCTTCCCCGGCGAAAACCGCTTCATCAGCCTGCTCGCGTCGTTCGGCTCGTTCGCGGTCGGCTTCTTCGCGCGGCCGCTCGGCGGCGTAATGTTCGGCTATCTCGGCGACCGCTTCGGCCGCAAGCGGTCGCTGCTCGCGACGCTGATGCTGATGGCCGTGTCGACGGTCGCGATCGGCCTGCTGCCCACCCATGCGCAAGCCGGCGTGATCGCACCGATCCTGCTGGTGCTGATGCGCGTGCTGCAAGGCATCGCGGTGGGCGGCGAATGGGGCGGCGCGGTGCTGCTGGCCGGCGAGCATGCGCCCGAAGGCAAGCGCACGTTCTTCGCGTCGTTCGCGCAGCTCGGCAGCGCGAGCGGCCTGATCCTGTCGATGCTCGCGTTCGGCGCGGTCAGCACGCTGTCGAAGGACGACATGATGAGCTGGGGCTGGCGCGTGCCGTTCCTCGCGAGCTCCGTGCTGCTGATCGTCGGCTTCGTGATCCGCGCGAGCGTGTCGGAATCGCCCGAGTTCGAGGAAGTCAGGAAGAGCGGCAACATCGCGCAGAAACCGCTGCGCGAAGCGCTCAAGGTCTGGCCGCTGCTGCTGCTCGCGATCGGCGCGAACGTGTACGGTATCGCCGGCGTGTATTTCAGCAACATCTTCATGATCAGTTATGCGACGCAGTTCCTGTCGCTCGACCGCTCGATGGTGCTGCATTGCATGACGATCGTCGCGGTGCTGCAGTTCGTCGTGCAGCTCGCGGCCGCATTCCTCGCGCAGCGCTTCGGCACCACGCGCGTGCTGCTGATCACCGGCGCGTGGGCGATGATCGTCCCGTTCGTGATGCTGCCGCTCGTGCACCTGGGCACGCCGGTGTCGATCACGGTCGGCGTCGGCCTCGCGACGCTCGCGGAATCGGGCTACTACTCGGTCGTCGCGGGCTTCGTCAGCGGCATCTTCGTCGCGCGGATTCGCTATACGGCGATCTCGATCGCGTACCAGGTGTGCGGCGCGCTCGCCGGCGGCCTCACGCCGCTGGTCGCGACCATCATCGCGCAGAACACCGCGCCGCAATGGTGGCCGCTCGCGATCCAGTACGCGAGTGCCGCCGTGCTGTCGTCGCTGTGCGTGTGGCTGATCTCGCGCCGTGTCAGCATCGACGATGCGGGCGCGCCCGGCAAGACGGACGACGCGCTGCCGCGCGGCACGCGCACCGCGTAGCGCTCGACGCGTAGCGCCTGTCGCCAATGCATGCATGACGAAAAAAAAGACCCGCTTTCGCGGGTCGTTTTTTTCGTTCCGTCATTGATCGTCGACCGCGACGGTACCGCACGGTGCCTGTCGCGTAGTTACTGCACCTGATTGCGCAGCGTCTTCGCTGCAGCAACCATGTTCGTCAGCGCCGGAATCACTTCCGCCCACTGGCGCGTCTTCAGCCCGCAATCCGGGTTCACCCACAGACGTTCCGCCGGAATGCGCTCGGCGGCCTTCTTCATCAGCCCGACGATGTGATCCTGCGTCGGGATGTTCGGCGAATGGATGTCGTACACGCCCGGCCCGATTTCGTTCGGATACTTGAAGGTGTCGAACGCATCGAGCAGCTCCATGTCCGAGCGCGACGTCTCGATCGTGATCACATCGGCATCCATGTCGGCGATCGACGCGATGATGTCGTTGAACTCCGAATAGCACATGTGCGTGTGGATCTGCGTGTCGTCCTGCACGCCGTTCGCGGTGATGCGGAACGACTCCACCGCCCACTTCAGGTATTCGCTCCACTGCGCGCGACGCAATGGCAGCCCTTCGCGCAGCGCCGCTTCGTCGATCTGGATCACGCGCACGCCGGCCTTCTCGAGATCGAGCACTTCCTCGCGGATCGCCAGTGCAAGCTGGTAGCACGACACCGCGCGCGGCTGGTCGTCGCGCACGAACGACCAGTTCAGGATCGTCACGGGGCCGGTCAGCATGCCCTTCATCGGCTTGCGCGTCAGCGACTGCGCATAGGCGATCCACTCGACCGTCATCGCTTTCGGGCGGCTGATGTCGCCGAACAGGATCGGCGGCTTCACGCAGCGCGAACCGTACGACTGCACCCAGCCGAACTGGCTGAATGCGTAGCCGTCGAGCTGCTCGCCGAAGTATTCGACCATGTCGTTGCGCTCGGCTTCGCCATGCACGAGCACGTCGAGTTCGAGCGATTCCTGTTCGCGCACGCTGCGTTCGATCTCGGCCCGCATCGCCGTGCGATAGCCGGCTTCGTCCAGCGCGCCGGCCCTGAACCGGCTGCGCGCCTGGCGGATTTCGGCGGTCTGCGGGAACGAGCCGATCGTCGTCGTCGGGAACGCCGGCAGGTTCAGGCGCGCCGACTGCTTCGACGCACGCTGCGTATAGGGGCTCGCGCGATTGCCGAGCTGCGCGTCGATGCGCGCGATCGCGGCCTTCACCACCGGGTTGTTCACGCGCGGCGAGCGGCGGCGCGAATCGATCGCGGCGGCATTCGCGGCGAGCGCGTCGGCTACCTTGTCGCGGCCTTCGTTCAGTGCGGTCGCGAGCACCTTCAGTTCGTCGAGCTTCTGCAGCGCGAATGCGAGCCACGAACGGATTTCCGCGTCGAGTTTCTCCTCGCTCGCGAGATCGACCGGCACGTGCAACAGCGAGCACGACGGCGCGAGCCACAGGCGATCGCCCAGTTGCTTCGCGAGCGGTTCGAGCCAGTCGAGCGCCGCGTTCAGGTCCGTCTTCCAGATGTTGCGGCCGTTGATCGCGCCGACCGACAGCACGCGTTCGGCCGGCAGTTCGCGCACCAGCGCGTCGACTTCGTCGCGGGCGTTGATCGCGTCGATATGCAGACCGTCGACCGGCAGCGACGCCGCGAGCGTCAGGTTGTCCTGAAGCTGGCCGAAGTAGGTGGCGAGCAGCAGCTTGATGCGGCGCGTTTCCAGCGCCGCATACGCGGTGCGGAATGCCTGGCGCCATTCGGCGTCGAGTTCGGTCACGAGGATCGGCTCGTCGATCTGCACCCATTCGACGCCCTGCGCGGTCAGCGTATCGAGCAGCGCACCGTACACCGGCAACAGCTTCGGCAGCAGCGCGAGGCGATCGGAAACGTCCTTCGCCTTGCCGAGCCACAGATACGTGACCGGGCCGAGAATCACCGGTTTCGCATTCACACCCTGCGCGTTCGCTTCGGCCAGTTGCTGCAGCAGACGCGACGGATCGAGCGAGAAGTTCGTGTCCGCATGGAACTCCGGCACGATGTAGTGATAGTTCGTGTCGAACCACTTCGTCATTTCGCCGGCCGCGACACCGCCGCAGCACGCGGCGTGCTCCTCCGCCGACTGCGCGGACCGGCCGCGCGCGACGCGGAAATAATTGTCGAGCGCATCGCCGTGGAAATCCTGCACGCGCTTCGGCAGGTTGCCGAGCGTGAAGCTCATGTCGAGCACCTGGTCATAGAACGCGAAGTCGCCGAGCGGCGCGAGATCGAGATCGCGCTGGTCGTGCCAGTGGCGCCGGCGCAGCTCGGCACCGAGCGCCTTCAGTTCGTCGCGCGACGATTCGCCCTTCCAGTAGCGTTCGAGACCGAACTTGAGTTCGCGCTTCGCGCCGATGCGCGGAAAACCGAGGTTGTGTGTCGTGACCATGAAGCTGCCGTCCAGAAGAAAGAGTAGATCCGGCAGCCATCATAGGGATTTCAAACCATGAAATAAAATGGCATTATTTCATTCATCCATTAACATTTTTCATGCATCCGTGGGATGCGCGCGATCCATGCTGGAACGATTCCATCTCGTCGTCATTCGTGAAGTCGAGCGTCAGGGCTCGCT
The DNA here is from genome assembly GCF_001319805.1 of Burkholderia sp. E168m22. Lineage (NCBI taxonomy): Bacteria > Pseudomonadati > Pseudomonadota > Betaproteobacteria > Burkholderiales > Burkholderiaceae > Burkholderia > Burkholderia sp. E168m22. Next base: position 8,097 of record NZ_BBSK01000064.1, on the reverse strand, counting down.
GACCGCGGCGGCCAATGCGCTGCACCTCACGCAATCGGCGCTCAGTCACACCGTCCGGAAGATCGAGCAGCAGCTCGGCACGCCGATCTGGGATCGCGAAGGCCGCGGCCTGCGGCTCACGCAGGGCGGGCAATATCTGCTGAAGCTGGCGAACCGGCTGCTGCCGCAGTTCGAGCTCGCCGAGGAGCGGATGAAGCAGTACGCGAAGGGCGAGCGCGGCACGCTGCGCATCGGGATGGAGTGCCATCCGTGCTACCAGTGGCTGCTGAAGGTCGTGTCGCCGTACCTGTCGCGCTGGCCCGACGTCGACGTGGACGTGAAGCAGCGCTTCCAGTTCGGCGGCATCGGCGCGCTGTTCGGTTACGACATCGACGTGCTCGTGACGCCCGATCCGCTGAACAAGCCGGGGCTGCGCTTCGATCCCGTGTTCGACTACGAACAGGTGCTGGTGGTCGCGGATTCGCACCGGTTCGCGAACGTCGACCACGTGACGCCCGAGCAACTGACCGACGAGGTCCTGATCACGTACCCGGTCGAAACCGACCGGCTCGACATCTACAACCAGTTCCTGTCGCCGGCCGGCATCGTGCCGAGGCGGCACAAGTCGATCGAGACGACCGACATCATGTTGCAGATGGTCGCGAGTGGGCGCGGCGTGGCAGCACTGCCGCGGTGGCTCGCCGACGAGTATGCGGACCGGATGCCGGTCGTGCCGGTCAAGCTCGGCAAGAAAGGCATCGCGAAGCAGATCTTCCTCGGCATCCGCGAAGCGGACGCAGCGATCGACTATCTGGCCGCATTCGTCGCGCTGGCGCGCGAATCGACGTGGAGCGCGCCGCGCATGCTGCGCTAGGCGCGCCCGGGGTTGCCCCGCGCTCAGGCGGCGCGCATGCCGGCGCGTTCGCCGCGCTCGACCCACGCGCCGAACAGCAGGCCGATCGTCGTCCACATGATCACCTGCATGCCGATCGCCGCCACGCGGAACTTCCACAGCAACGCCGCCGGGAAATCGGCCGGCAACTCGCTGACCGACGGCAGCCCGACCTGCACGGCCGCGATGATCGCGACGAACACGAGCCCGGCGACGATCGACGCGTTCCACTGGCCGAGCTTCGCCAGCAGATGGCGGCGCACGCCGACCGCGAACACCATCGTCGCGACCGAGATCGCGATCATCAGGAAGAACAGGCCGGTGCGATAACCGATCGTGTCGGGGTCGCCGACCGACGGCGGATTGGCCGGGTACTTGAGGTTCGGCACGATCACGAGCGCGACGAATGCCGCCAGCGCGAGCCACGCGGCCAGCGGCCGTGCCGGCAGGCGGCTGCCGCGTCCGTACGCATACGCGAATACCAGCGAGAACAGCCCGCCGAATGCGGCGCCGTAGGTCACGACACCCGTCAGCAGCCCGAGGCCGGCCTGCGTGTGGCGGCTGACCAGTTCGGGCTCCGGCGCCTCGCCTTGGGCGGCGGTGGTTTTTTCTTCGAAGGCGATCGCCTGATCGACTTGCGGTTCGCCGACGATCCTGGCGAAACCGAACGTGAGGAGGCCCGCGGCGATGCCTGCGAGCATCCCGCGCATGAGCAGCTTTCCGACCATCGTAGGCTCCGCGTCAGTGGCAGGGAAAGCCGAGCAGATGGCGGCCGTCGTGGACGAATTCGTGTACGAGCATGCCCGGCACGAGCGACGTCGCGCCCTGTTCCGCACCGACGAAATACAAGGCCAGCAGCAAGATCAGGCCGACGAACACGGCCCACGGCAACAGCTCACGGACGGGGATGGGTGCCGGCACGACCGCCGGCTTCAGCACTGCTTCGCTCATGGATGCACCTCAGGGGAATCGCGCCCCGACAAATGATGGATGGGTACGAAGGCAGGTCTGGCTTCCGGGATCATCGATTCCCCGGTTACAGTGGCGCGACCGCGCCGGAATTGCACCGGCTTCCGCGCTTCGTATCGGGCGAATTGTACGCGCGAACGTTCGCGTATTGAAGCGATGACACATGGGCGAACACGCCCCGTTCCGGATCATCCGACAACCGACATGAACCTGCATGCCTCACTGCGCCTGATCGCCCACGCATCGACCCGCGCCATGCGCACCGGCACGTTTCCCGACGACGATCCGCTCGACGCGCACGGGCTCGCCGAAGCTGCTGCGCTGCGTGGCCGGTGGACGGCTGCTGCCGGCTCGCTCGTGCTGTGCAGCCCGGCACGCTGCGCCAGGCAGACGGCCGACGCGCTCGGACTGCACGCCGACATCGACGACGCGCTGCGCGACATCGATTACGGCCACTGGCGCGGCAAGCGGCTGCATGATCTCGCCCGCGACCTCCCTGACGAACTCGCCGCGTGGCTCGGCACGCCGTCCGCGTCGCCGCATCACGGCGAATCGTTCGACGCCGCCGCGCATCGGATCGGCACCTGGTTGAACGTGCTGCCACCCGATCGCGACGTCATCGCGATCACGCATGCGCCGATCGTCCGCGCGGCCATCGCGCATATGCTGCGGATAGCTCCCGAAGCGGCCGCGCGTCTCGACGTCGCGCCGCTGTCGTGCACGACGTTCGTCGCGTCGCCGGCCGGCTGGACGTTGGCCACGACGGACGATGACCCACGCGACACCGGCGCGTGAGTCACTGTGGTGCTCACTATGTGAGCCGACGACGCGCTCCGGCGCGTCGCATGTCGCCGCCCGCCTTACATCCCGTAAGACACACCGTTCGTCATCCCGACTGTCATCAAACTGACTGCTAGCCGCAGCTAGCATCGGACGCGGTTCCCTCACGAGATGCCGTCATGAATCAACCCGCTTCGTCCGCCCCGAACAATCCGGGCTCCGTCGCACGCACCAGGCAGGTCGGCTATGCCGCGTTCCTGCTGGTGCTCGTGCTCGGCGCCGTCTATATCGCCACGCACCTGGTCGCCGATCTGGCGCCGGTCCGCGAAGGGACGCTGTTCCCGTACCTGCTGCTCGGCGCCGCACTGCTGATCGCGCTCGGCTTCGAATTCGTCAACGGCTTCCACGACACCGCGAATGCGGTCGCGACCGTGATCTATACGCACTCGCTGACGCCGAACGTCGCGGTGATCTGGTCGGGCATGTGGAACTTCCTCGGCGTGATGGTCTCGAGCGGCGCCGTCGCGTTCGGCATCCTGCAGTTGCTGCCGGTCGAGCTGATCCTGCAGGTCGGCAGCGGCTCGGGCTTCGCGATGGTGTTCGCGCTGCTGATCGCCGCCATCGTCTGGAACCTCGCGACCTGGTATTTCGGGTTGCCGTCGTCGAGCTCGCATACGCTGATCGGGTCGATCATCGGCGTCGGGCTGATGAACCAGTTGATGCACGGGCCGTCCGGCACGAGCGGGGTCGACTGGGGCCAGGCGCTCGGCGTCGGCAAGTCGCTGCTGCTCTCGCCGATCGTCGGGTTCCTGTGTGCGTCACTGCTGCTGCTTGCGCTGAAGGCGCTCGTGCGGATTCCGGAGCTGTACAAGGAGCCGCCGAAGGATCAGCCGCCGCCGTTCTGGATTCGCTGCCTGCTGATCCTCACCTGCACCGGCGTGTCGTTCGCGCACGGATCGAACGACGGGCAGAAAGGGATGGGCCTCATCATGCTGATCCTGATCGGCACGGTGCCGACCGCCTATGCGCTGAACAAGGCCGTCACGCCCACCGAATCGCAGACCTTCGTGGCGGTCGCGAACCAGGCGGCCGCGACGTTCGGGAAGTACACGAACGGCGTCGCGCCGTCCGCGAACCCGCGCGCCGATGTCGAACACTACGTGCAGCATCGTGAACTGACGCCCGCCGTGCTGCCGGCCGTCGCGCAGTTGTCCACGTCGCTCGCGACCGCCGTCGGCGCGTCGGGATCGATGGCGGCCGTACCGCAGCGCGACGTCGACAACGTGCGCAACACGATGTATCTGGTGTCCGAAGCCATTCGTCTGATGGAGAAGTCGGGCCAGCCCGCATTCGCCACCGATGACAAGCTCGCGATCGACAACTATCGCAAGCAGCTCGACCACGCGACCAAGTTCATTCCGACATGGGTGAAGGTGGCCGTCGCGATCGCGCTGGGCCTCGGCACGATGGTCGGCTGGAAGCGGATCGTCGTGACCGTCGGCGAAAAAATCGGCAAGCAGCACCTGACGTACGGACAGGGCGCTTCGGCCGAACTCGTCGCGATGCTGACGATCGGCGCCGCCGACATGTACGGGCTGCCCGTGTCGACGACGCACGTGCTGTCCTCGGGTGTCGCGGGCACGATGGCGGCGAACGGCTCCGGGCTGCAATGGAGCACGGTGCGCAGCCTCGTCCTCGCATGGGTGCTGACGCTGCCGGCATCGATCGCGCTGGCGGCAGGGCTTTACTGGTTGTTCCGGTCGCTGGCTTGATCGTCGGTGCGGCGGGTGGCGGGCGATAGCCGGCTATCCGCCGCGTAGGCTCGATTTGTCGTCTCTCTGTCTCTCTGTCTCTCTGTCTCTCTGTCTCTCTGTCTCTCTGTCTCTCTGTCTCTCTGTCTCTCTGTCTCTCTGTCTCTCTGTCTCTCTGTCTCTCTGTCTCTCTGTCTCTCTGTCTCTCCGTCTCTCCGTCTCTCCGTCTCTCCGCCTCTGCGCTCCGGCACGTCGCCGCATTCAGTGTGTCGATGCCGCGCCTTCAACGTTTCCCCGTTTCGCCGCCCGAATTAAAGCGCAAGATCTGGAGCGTGCCGGCTCCCGGACGCCGCTAGACTGGGTTCATCAACTTTCATCGTGAACTCGACCGTGCGCGGCCGCACGGCGCCACGCTGCCCATGCCCCGAGGTACGCCCGTGAACATTGTCGATCTGCAACCTGCCGTCGAATCGCTGGACATCGCGCAGCGCGTCGACGCCCTCGACTGGCCGAGCGTCGATGCCGAGCTCGATCGCTTCGGATGCGCGCGCGTACCGGGCCTGATGTCGGCCAGCGAGTGCGATGCACTCGCGTCGCTCTATCCGCGCGATGCGCTCTATCGTTCACGCGTCGTGATGGCGCGGCACGGCTTTGGCCGCGGCGAATACAAGTATTTCGCGTATCCGCTGCCTGCGATCATCGCCGAGCTGCGTGCGACGATGTACCCGCATCTCGCGCCGATCGCGAATCGCTGGAACCAGGCGCTCGGGATCGACGTTCGTTATCCCAAAGACCATGCGACATTCCTCGATCGCTGCCACGCGGCGGGACAGACGCGACCGACGCCGCTGATCCTGCAATACGGCGCCGACGACTACAACTGTCTCCATCAGGATCTGTACGGCGAGCACGTGTTTCCGCTGCAGGTCGCGATCCTGCTGTCGGCGCCGGGCCGCGATTTCACTGGTGGGGAATTCGTGCTGACGGAACAGCGTCCACGCATGCAGTCGCGTGCGGAAGTGGTGCCGCTGACACAAGGCGACGCGGTGATCTTCGCGGTACACGGCCGGCCGGTGCAGGGAACCCGAGGCATCTATCGCGTCAACCTGCGCCACGGCGTCAGCCGGATTCGAAGCGGCCACCGCTATACGGTTGGCATCATCTTCCATGACGCGCAGTAGCGGTAGGCGGGCAGCTGTGCTGCTGCCGTGTCGCTTGTCGCGCATCGCACTCCTGCTCATCCCGGCACCGCGTCATCGTTCTGTGAACGTTCCGACCAAGCATGGCCGGCCAGATGGCCGCTCGCCCGCAGTGACTGGAGACCGATTGCGCTGACCGTCAAGCGATCGCGGCCGCAACGAGCCAACACTTTTGGTGAGCGCCGCAAACATGCGTACTCACCTGTCGCCCCGCCAATATGATTGGCAGTCCGGCCTATCCCCGCGCCATGTTGGCCCGCAGCCGGTCGCCGGCATCGGAAGCCAGCCGTGCATAGCCCGGCAACGTAAGCAGCGCGAGCACGCCCGCCGCGATAAACGCCCAGCGGAAATCGGCGAGCACGTAGTGCATGCCAGCCGCATCGCCGCGCACCAATGCTGCGAGCCGCAGCGACAATGCACCGAACGCGATCCCCATCCCGATCGTCATTTGCTGCGCGGCGCTCCACAGCGTGCTGGCCGCGCTCGTCTGGTGAGAGGGGATATCCGCATAAGCCAGCGTCGCGAGCGTCGTGAACTGCATCGACCGCGTGAGCCCATAGACGAATACGAGGAGCAGCGTGATCGCCAGCGGCGTCGACGCGGTCAGCCAACCGCATGCGATCATGAAGATGCCGACGATCGTCACGTCGACGAGCGCGACACGCCGAAAGCCGTAACGGTCGAGTATCCAAGACGTGCCCGCCTTCATCCCGAGGTTGCCGAGTGCACTCGCGAGCAGCAGCAGACCTGACTGGAATGGCGACAGCCCGAAGCCGATCTGGAACAGCAGCGGCAGCAGGTACGGGACGGCGTTGATCGCCATCCGCGTGATCGAGCCGGTGATGACCGTCACCGAGAACGTCGGCACCTTCAGCGTCGTGAAATCGAGCAGCGGATGCGCGCAGCGTCGCGCATACAGCCACGCAGCGATACCGAACAGCACGCTTGCGCCCACCAGGACACCCGCGCGCGTGAAGTCGACATCCTGCTGGCCGGCCGCTTCGGTGCCGATCAGCAAGCAGGTCAATGCGCCACCGGCCAGCACGAAGCCAACCCAGTCGAGCGGCCGTTGCTCGTCGGCCCGCGTGTTACGGACGATCAGCCAGGTACAAACGAGTGCGGCAAGGCCGAACGGGACGTTCAACAGGAAGATCCATCGCCACGACGCGTAGGTCGTGATGAAGCCGCCGATCGGCGGCCCGACGACGGGGGCGACGATGCCCGGCCACGTGATCGTCGCGATCGCACGCATCAGCTTCGCCTTCTCGGTACTTCGCACGACGATCATTCGCCCGACCGGCACCATCATCGCCCCGCCGACACCCTGCAGCAGCCGGGCTGCCGTGAACGACATCACGCCTTCGGACAGCCCGCACAGCACCGACGCGCCGGTAAAGACGACGATCGCACTCGCGAACACGGTGCGCGAGCCATAGCGATCCGCGATCCAGCCGCTGATCGGAATGAACACCGCCAGCGCCAACATGTAGGCCGTCATCCCGAGACTCAGCGCGTTAGGCCCCACGCCGAACGAGTGGGCCATTTGCGGTAGCGCCGTCGCGATCACGGTCGTATCAAGGTACTCCATGAAGAACGTCGCGGCGACGAGGTATGGCAAGAAGTCGGTCGTCCGACCACTTTGGGCGGGGCTGTCAGTCATGAACGATGCAGGAGACGGAATACAAAGGACACCGATCACCAGCGGATGCGAGCAAGTACCGGGAAATCGGGACGAGCGGTGATATTACCTCGAAGGGCTTGCCCGCCGCTCTGTCGACCAAGTCACGCGAATGAACTTTATGCGCATAGATTTTTATGAGGCTTTCGCGCTATGTTCGTGGAGAGGAACGCATGACACTGCGCATCGAGGAACGGCCAGATGAAGCGGGAGTTTTCGCCCAGAAAGTGACGTTTATCGATCATCGTCGATCAACATCGTCCATCATCGATCATCGCAACATCGTCGTCGGACGTGCGCCGTCGGTCGGACTCGATTCTTGAAGACGGATGGGTATGGCGGGCAGAGGACGTGCCGAGGTTTCCGGACGACACAGTTGCGGAGAAGAAATTGCGTCTTGATCGAAGATACGATCAATAAGCAATTGAATCGCCGGAGATAGAAGCGATTGAGGAAATGGGATGCAGGGATTGATGGCGGGGGTGAGATGCTAATGCAGTAGCGTTGGTAAGGCTTCACCCCGCCATGCACATTTCCGCCGTTGAAATGCAAAAACCCCCGCCTGTTCGGGCGGGGGTTTCTGGCTTGAGGGGAGCCTGACGATTACCTACTTTCACACGGGAATCCGCACTATCATCGGCGTAGAGTCGTTTCACGGTCCTGTTCGGGATGGGAAGGGGTGGGACCGACTCGCTATGGTCATCAGGCAAAGGGGGTTGTTCTGCTGGCGTGGCCAACAGAACCAATCTTGGAAGAAGCAGTAATTGAGGTTGTGTGTATCACACACGAGAATCCAACTTGTCGCTTTGGATCGCGGCCAGTGCTTGCGCACGGCGCCGATCCATAAGG
>NZ_BBSK01000063.1:0-124987 GCF_001319805.1 Burkholderia sp. E168m22 | reverse complement strand
CGCGGGGCTCAACTTCCGTACCGCCGAGGCTCGCTACCGCCGAACCTCAACAGCACTGCTTCCCTTCCTCCCGCGCTGCGTTTCCGTTAGCGCGAAAGAGGCGTGATTCTAAGCACCCGCCCCCATCCACGCAAGCGCTTTGTGAAGAAAGTTTGAAAAAGCCTCCGTGCGCTGCCGCGCACGGAGGCTTTTGATGAACGGGTCAAGGCGATTCCGCCGATAACCGATGCAGGCCAGCCACCGGACACCCGACCGACGCCAGTCGATCAGCGGTGCTTGAACACCGGCTTCCGCTTCTCGACGAACGCCGCCATCCCTTCCTTCTGGTCTTCGGTTGCGAACAATGAATGGAACAACCGGCGCTCGAAGTGGACGCCTTCAGCCAGCGTCGTCTCGTACGCGCGGTTCACCGACTCCTTGACCATCATGACCGCCGGCAGCGAAAACTCGGCGATCGTCGTCGCGGCAGCAATCGCCTCCTCGAGCACCTTGTCGGCCGGCAGCACGCGCGAAACGAGCCCGGCACGCTCGGCCTCGGCGGCGTCCATGAAGCGCGCGGTCAGGCACATGTCCATCGCCTTCGCCTTCGATACCGCGCGCGGCAGACGCTGCGTACCGCCCGCGCCCGGCATGACGCCCAGCTTGATTTCCGGCTGACCGAACTTGGCCGTGTCCGCCGCGAAGATGATGTCGCACATCATCGCGAGTTCGCAGCCGCCGCCCAGCGCAAAGCCCGAAACTGCGGCAATGATCGGTTTGCGGATCTCGCGGACCGTCTCCCAGTTGCGCGTGATGTAGTCGCCCCGATAAACATCCATATAGGAGTAGGTCGCCATCATGCCGATGTCCGCGCCGGCCGCGAATGCCTTCTCGCTGCCGGTCACGACGATCGCACCGATATCGTCGTCCGCATCGAACGCCTTCAGTGCCGCGCCCAACTCATCCATCAGCGCATCGTTCAGCGCATTCAGCGCCTTCGGACGGTTCAGCGTCACCAGACCGACACGCCCCCGGGTCTCCACCAGGATGTTCTCGTAAGCCATCTATTTCTCCTCGATCAATGAAATGAGAAACGCCTCGCACATGCGAATAGTTTGATGCTACCATTCTCCGACCAACCGGTCGGTTAATTAATCGATCCAATCCCTCTCAACGTTCATCAGGCCGCCGCCATGACCCACGCACTGTTCACGAAGCACGAAGACACGCTGAAACACGCACTCGCCGCCATCGAGAGCCGCGGGTACTGGAGCCCGTTCGCCGAAATGCCGAGCCCCAAAGTGTACGGGGAAAGCGCCAGCGCGGACGGTGAGGCCGCGTTCAAGTCACACCTCGACAAGACCTTCGTGCTCGACCAGCCGGCGACCGGTGAAACGGTCGGCGCCGAGCGCTCGCCGTACGGCATCGGGCTGGGCGTCCGGTACCCGAAATCGACGCCCGACGCACTGATCGCTGCCGCCGCCGCCGCGCAACGCACGTGGCGCGAAGCCGGCCCGAGCGCATGGGTCGGCGTCAGCCTCGAAATCCTCGCGCGCCTAAACCGTGCAAGCTTCGAAATTGCCTACAGCGTGATGCACACCACCGGGCAAGCCTTCATGATGGCGTTTCAGGCCGGCGGCCCGCACGCGCAGGACCGCGCCCTCGAGGCGGTCGCCTATGCGTGGGACGAACTGCGCCGCATCCCGGCCGACGCGCACTGGGAAAAGCCCCAAGGCAAGAACCCGCCGCTCGCGATGCACAAGCGCTACACGATCGTGCCGCGCGGCACGGGCCTCGTGCTCGGCTGCTGCACGTTCCCGACCTGGAACGGCTACCCGGGCCTGTTCGCCGACCTGGCAACCGGTAATACCGTGATCGTCAAACCGCACCCCGGCGCGATCCTGCCGCTCGCCATCACGGTGCGGATCGCCCGCGACGTGCTGCGCGAAGCCGGGTTCGATCCGAACGTCGTCACGCTCCTCGCGACCGAACCCAACGACGGCGCCCTCGTCCAGGACCTCGCGCTGCGCCCCGAGATCAAGCTGATCGACTTCACCGGCAGCACGCAGAACGGCACGTGGCTCGAACGCCATGCCCACCAGGCACAGGTCTACACCGAGAAAGCCGGCGTCAACCAGATCGTGATCGACTCGACAGACGACCTGAAGGCCGCCGCCAAGAACATCGCGTTCTCGCTGGCGCTGTACTCCGGCCAGATGTGCACGGCACCGCAGAACATCTACGTGCCACGCGACGGCATCCGGACGACCGACGGCCATGCGAGCTTCGACGAAGTCGCGCAGGCGATCGCGGTTGCCGTGCAAAAACTCACCGGCGATCCAGCTCGCTCGGTCGAACTGATCGGTGCGATCCAGAACGACGGCGTGACTGCGCGCATCGACGACGCGCGCAAGCTCGGCCGCGTACTCGCGGACAGCGTGACGCTCCAGCATCCCGCCTTCCCCGATGCGCGCGTGCGTACGCCGCTCGTGCTGCAACTCGACGTGGCCGACCGCGAGAAATTCACACAGGAGTGGTTCGGCCCGATCTCGTTCGTGATCGCGACCGACTCGACCGCGCAGTCGCTCGATCTCGCCGGTGAAATCGCCGCCGAGCATGGTGCGCTGACCCTCTCCGTCTACAGCACGGACGACGCAATCGTCGACGCCGCACACGACGCGGCAGTGCGTGGCGGCGTCGCGCTGTCGATCAACCTCACGGGCGGCGTATTCGTCAACCAGTCGGCCGCGTTCTCCGACTTCCACGGCACGGGCGCGAACCCGGCCGCCAACGCAGCGCTGGCCGACCCGGCATTCGTCGCCAACCGGTTCCGCGTGGTGCAAAGCCGCGTCCATGTTGCCCCGAAGGCGGCACCCGCGGAAGCTGGCCAGACGGCATAACCCGATTGGCCGACGTGCAAACGCCACTACGTTCTCTACCATGAACGAATCCGCCACCCGGCGGGTTCGTCACTCACCGATACGCTCATGACAGACGCCTACATCTGCGATGCGATTCGCACCCCCATCGGCCGCTACGGCGGCGCCCTGAAAGATGTCCGTGCTGACGACCTCGGCGCGGTGCCGCTCAAGGCGCTGATCGAGCGCAATCGCGACGTCGACTGGGCGGCGATCGACGACGTGATCTACGGCTGCGCGAATCAGGCCGGCGAGGACAACCGCAACGTCGCGCGCATGTCGGCGCTGCTGGCGGGCCTGCCTGCTGCCGTGCCGGGCACGACGCTGAACCGGCTGTGCGGTTCCGGCATGGACGCGGTCGGCACGGCCGCGCGCGCCATCAAGGCAGGTGAAGCGCGCCTGATGATTGCAGGCGGCGTCGAGAGCATGACGCGCGCGCCGTTCGTGATGGGCAAGGCCGCAAGCGCGTTCGCGCGCCAGGCCGACATCTACGACACGACGATCGGCTGGCGCTTCGTCAATCCGCTGATGAAGCAGCTGTACGGTGTCGATTCGATGCCGGAAACCGCCGAGAACGTCGCGGTCGACTACGACATCAGCCGCGCGGATCAGGACCTGTTCGCGCTGCGCAGCCAGCAGAAGGCCGCACGGGCGCAGCAGGACGGCACGCTCGCTGAAGAAATCGTCGCGGTCACGATTCCGCAGAAGAAAGGCGATGCCATCGTCGTGTCGCGCGACGAACATCCGCGCGAAACGTCGCTCGAAGCGCTCGCGAAACTGAAGGGCGTCGTGCGTCCCGACGGCTCGGTAACGGCCGGCAACGCGTCGGGCGTGAACGACGGCGCCTGCGCGCTGCTACTCGCCAATGCGCAGGCGGCCGACCAGTATGGCCTGCGCCGCCGCGCGCGCGTCGTCGGCATGGCGACCGCCGGCATCGAGCCGCGCGTGATGGGCATCGGCCCCGCGCCGGCCACGCAGAAACTGCTGCACCAGCTCGGCATGCGCATCGACCAGTTCGACGTGATCGAACTGAACGAGGCGTTCGCGTCGCAAGGTCTCGCCGTGCTGCGCATGCTCGGCGTGGCCGACGATGATCCGCGCGTGAACCCGAACGGCGGTGCGATCGCGCTCGGCCACCCGCTCGGCGCATCGGGCGCGCGGCTCGTCACCACGGCACTCCATCAACTCGAGCGTACCGGCGGCCGCTTCGCGCTCTGTACGATGTGCATCGGCGTCGGCCAGGGCATCGCGATCGCGATCGAACGCGTGTAACCCACGCGCCGCCCGCCTATAACGAAGTCATGAAGGAGACACTGCATGTCCTATCAGGCGATCCAACTGGATATCGATCAGGCTGCGGGCGTGGCCACGGTCACGCTCAACCGGCCCGACAAGCTGAACAGCTTCACGCGGGCGATGCATCGCGAACTGCAGTCGGCGCTCGATGAGGTCGAGGCGGCCGGCGTGCGCGCGCTGATCCTGACGGGTGCGGGGCGCGGCTTTTGCGCGGGTCAGGATCTGGCCGACCTCGACTTCACGCCGGGCGCGTCCACCGATCTCGGCACGCTGATCGACGAGCATTTCAATCCACTGATTCGCCGCCTGCAGCGCCTGCCGATTCCGGTGATCGCCGCCGTCAACGGCACGGCAGCCGGCGCCGGCGCGAATCTGGCACTGGCGTGCGATCTGGTGTTTGCCGCCCGCTCGAGCAGTTTCATTCAGGCCTTCGTCAAGATCGGACTCGTGCCCGATTCGGGCGGCACGTGGTTCCTGCCGCAACGCGTCGGTATGGCACGCGCGCTGGGGCTCGCGCTGACCGGCGACAAGCTCGGCGCCGAGCAGGCCGAACAGTGGGGCCTGATCTGGCGTGCGGTCGACGACGACGCGCTCGTCGCGACAACCCGCCAGCTCGCCACCCAGCTCGCGCAGCAGCCGACGCTCGCCATCGCATCGATCAAGCAGTCGATGCGAGACAGCGTCACGAACACGCTCGATCAGCAGCTCGACGTGGAACGCGACCTGCAGCGCAAGCTCGGCCAGTCGCACGACTATGCGGAAGGCGTGCAGGCTTTCATCGAGAAGCGCGCACCGCGCTTCGAGGGGCGTTGACATGACGAATGCCACCGCCACGCTCGACCCCGATTCGCTCGCCCGCGCCACCGCGCAGGCCATGTACGACGCCGACGCCTGCAGCCGTGCGTTCGGTATGGAAATCGCTGAAGTACGCGCAGGCTACGCCCGCCTTCAGATGCGCGTGCGGCCCGAATTCCTGAACGGGCACCAGACCTGCCACGGCGGGATCATCTTCACGCTCGCCGATTCGACGTTCGCGTTCGCGTGCAACTCGTACAACCTGAATGCGGTCGCGGCCGGCTGCTCGATCGAATTCCTCCGCCCCGTGCACGGCGGCGACCTGCTGACGGCCGAGGCGATCGAGCAGGCGCGTGCCGGCCGCCACGGCATCTACGACATCCGCGTCACGAACCAGACAGGCGAGACGGTCGCGATGTTTCGCGGCAAATCCGCCCAGATCAAGGGCACGGTCATCCCGGAAGACCACTGACGTCGGCGGCTCGTCCATAACAAACACTGGAGACATGCATGACTACCCCGCTACCGCTCGAGCCGATCGAGACCGCCTCACGCGACGAGCTGACCGCGCTGCAGCTCGAACGCCTCAAGTGGTCGCTCCGGCATGCGTATGACCACTCGCCCGTCTATCGCCGCAAGTTCGACGAAGCGGGCGTGCATCCGGACGACCTGAAGTCGCTCGCCGACCTGTCGCGCTTCCCGTTCACGACCAAGGGCGACCTGCGCGACAACTATCCGTTCGGGATGTTCGCGGTGCCGCAGGACCAGATTTCGCGTATCCATGCGTCGTCCGGCACGACCGGCAAGCCGACGGTCGTCGGCTATACGGCCGCCGACATCGACACGTGGGCGAATCTCGTCGCACGTTCGATCCGCGCCGCGGGTGCGCGCCGCGGCGACAAGGTGCACGTCAGCTACGGTTACGGGTTGTTCACGGGCGGGCTCGGCGCGCACTACGGCGCCGAACGCGCGGGCCTCACCGTGATCCCGTTCGGCGGCGGCCAGACCGAGAAGCAGGTACATCTGATCCAGGATTTCCGGCCCGACATCATCATGGTCACGCCGAGCTACATGCTGTCGATCGCCGACGAGATCGAGCGCCAGGGCCTCGATCCGGTGCGGAGTTCACTGCGCATCGGCATCTTCGGCGCGGAGCCGTGGACCAACGACATGCGCGTCGCGATCGAACAGCGGATGGGCATCGATGCGGTCGACATCTACGGGCTGTCCGAAGTGATGGGCCCGGGCGTGGCATCCGAATGCGTCGAGACCAAGGATGGCCCGACCATCTGGGAAGACCACTTCTATCCGGAAATCATCGACCCGGAAACCGGCGAAGTGCTGCCGGACGGCGAACTCGGCGAGCTCGTCTTCACGTCGCTGACGAAGGAAGCGCTGCCGATCATCCGCTACCGCACCCGTGACCTCACGCGCCTGTTGCCGGCCACCGCCCGAACGATGCGCCGGATGGAGAAGATCACCGGCCGGTCGGACGACATGATGATCGTGCGTGGCGTCAACGTGTTCCCGACGCAAATCGAGGAGCAGTTGCTCAAGCAGCGTGCACTCGCGCCGCACTATCAGATCGTGCTGACGAAGGAAGGCCCGCTGGACGTGCTGACGCTCAACGTCGAGCCCTGCCCGGAAACCGCGCCCGACACCGCGGCGATCCAGGCGGCGAAACAGGCGCTCGCGTACGACATCAAGTCGCTGATCGGCGTGACGGCCGTGATCAACGTGCTGCCGGTGAACGGCATCGAGCGATCGGTCGGCAAGGCGCGCCGCGTCATCGACAAGCGCAAGAGCTGAGGTCACCTCGCCGCGCAGGCGAGCGGCGCGAACTTCGCGCACTCGCCGCACGCACGCCGCGCAGCGGCGAATCCGAGCCTGCAAATGAAACAGCCCGGTCGGCCAACGCCGATCGGGCTGTTCTACTCCAAAGCATCGTTCGACGTGACACGCAGAGCATCACGCGAACTGAAATCAGACGGACACACCGGCGATCAGACCGGCACGCCCCGCGCACAATGAGACGCGCCATCCATGCCGCGTCTCGTTCACGAGCCACCCTCCGGGCAACCCGCGCCGCCCCCAAATCACGAATTCGGGAACAGCAGCCACATCCGGCCGACCTGCTTCATCCGGCCGGCCTGGTCGCCCGCGTCGTCGCCAAGCCCCCAGAAATAGTCCGCCCGCACGCCGCCCTTGATCGCCGAGCCCGTATCCTGCGCGAACACGAGCCGGTTCATCGGCGTATTCGTCAGCGGACGCGTGGTCTGCAGGAACACCGGCGTGCCGAGCGGGATCGACGACGGATCGACCGCGATCGAGCGCTCAGGCGTCAGCGGCACGCCGAGCGCACCGATCGGACCGTCCGCGCCGCCGTGCGGCGCATCCTCCTTGGTCGGCATGTCGCGGAAGAACACGAAGCGCGGATTCGTGTCGAGCAGCGCGTCGACGCGCGTCGGGTTCGCTTTCGCCCAGGCCTTGATGCCCTGCATCGTCGCCTGCGCGGGCGTCAGCTCGCCGCGATCGAGCAGCCATTTGCCGATCGAACGGTACGGTTGATTGTTGGTGCCACCGAAGCCGACCCGCATCACCGAACCGTCGTCGAGCAGCACGCGCCCCGAGCCCTGCACCTGCAGGAAGAACGCCTCGATCGGATCGTCGACCCACACGAGTTCGTTGCCGTTCAGGATGCCGGCGCGCTCGAGCTGCGCGCGTGCCGGCAGCGCGGCGCCCGCGCGATAGCCGGCCGGCCAGCGATAGAGCGCGTACTGATACGGGCCGCGACGCACGCGCGAACCGTGCAGCAGCGGCTCGTAATAGCCGGTCACGAGCCCGTCGAGCGTACCGTCGGTATTCGCGAGCTGGAACGGCGTGAAATACGTTTCGAAGAAGGTGCGGGCGCTGCTGACGTCGAGTTCGTCGAGCCGGTCGGCGGCCGCGCAAGCGCGCGTCCAGGCCGGCTGACGCGCAAGCCGCGCGCAATTTTGTCGCAGCGCGGCCGTCGCGCCGATCAGCGAATCGTCCTGCCAGCCCGGCACCTGCTGCCACGCGACCGGCGTGAGCCGCTTCGCGGCGACCTGGCCCGGCACGATCGCCGCGCCGGTCGGCGGCTTCAGCGCGGAAGTTCGCGTCGGCGCGCCGCCGCACGCCGCGAGCAGCGCCGCCGCAGCAGCAGCGGCCATCCACCCGGCCAGCCGGGGCCCAAACCACATACAATGTCCGTTCTTGATGGAAACCGCCATGTCAGATTTTCTCGACCAATATCCGATGCTCATCTTCGCGCTCGAAGCCTTCGTAGCGCTTGCCCTGCTGATCTTCATCGTCGTGTGGACGTCGTCGGGCAGAAAGAAGCAGGCCCGCCACAACGACCGCCAGCCGCGCTGACGCGCGCCGCACACTGCACGCTCAATGCAGCGTGCGCGGCATGTGCAGGGCGAACTCGTCGACCGGCGCCTCGAAACGCTCGCCGTCCTCCGCCACGCAGAAGTACGCACCGCGCATCGTGCCGACCGGCGTCGCGATCACGGCCCAGCTCGTGTATTCGAAATGCTCGCCCGGCTGCAACAGCGGCTGGTGCCCGACGACGCCGAGCCCCTTCACTTCCTGCACGTGGCTTTCGCTGTCCGTGATGATCCAGTGACGGGCGATCAGCTGCGCCGCGACCTGTCCGGTGTTGCGGATGGTCAGCGTGTACGCGAATGCGTATTGACGGTGATCGGGGTCGGATTGTTCCGGCAAGTAGCTGGTTTTCACCGAAACGGTGAACTGATACTGACTCATGGTGTGTCCGCTCTAGGTAACCGCGCGCGCCGACTCGAGCGGCCGGGCCGCGGGCGCGCCGCATTGGTTCGGCATTCTATGCGCAATCGGGCCGCAACCGCACGGCCTGCCGCCGCGCAGCGGGTCGCCGGACGGTAGAATGACGGTTTTGCGCCGCAACGTCCCCGCTCCCCTGCCATGACTCAATTCCGCATCGCCCCCAGCATCCTGTCGGCCGACTTTGCACGGCTCGGCGAAGAAGTCCGCAACGTAGTCGCCGCCGGCGCCGACTGGATTCACTTCGACGTGATGGACAACCATTATGTGCCGAACCTGACGATCGGCCCGCTCGTCTGCGAGGCGATCCGCCCGCACGTGCAGGTGCCGATCGACGTGCACCTGATGGTGCGTCCGGTCGACCGGATCGTGCCCGATTTCGCGAAGGCCGGCGCGAACCTGATCAGCTTCCACCCGGAAGGCTCCGATCACATCGACCGCACGCTGTCGCTGATCCGCGACCACGGCTGCAAGGCCGGTCTCGTGTTCAATCCGGCCACGCCGCTGAACTACCTCGACCACGTGATGGATCGCCTCGACTTCGTGCTGCTGATGTCGGTGAACCCCGGCTTCGGCGGCCAGTCGTTCATTCCGGAGACGCTGAACAAGCTGCGCGAGGCGCGCGCCCGCATCGACGCGTACACCGAGCGCACCGGCCGCGAGATCCTGCTCGAAGTCGACGGCGGCGTGAAGGCCGACAACATCGCGGAAATCGCGGCGGCCGGCGCCGACACGTTCGTCGCGGGCTCGGCGATCTTCGGCAAGCCCGACTACCGCAAGGTGATCGACGAGATGCGCGCGGCGCTCGCGACCGTCGAACGGAGCTGACGCCGTGACCGACTCGTCGTTCGCCGGCCGCACGCCGGCCGGGGCCGCCACGGACGCGGCCCCGATCCGCTTCGCCGCGCCGCGCATCGATGCGGCGCTGATCGACCTCGACGGCACGATGGTCGACACGGCCGACGATTTCACGGCCGGCCTGAACGGGATGCTCGCGCAGCTCGGCGCGCCGGCCACGTCGCGCGACGAAGTGATCGGCTATGTCGGCAAGGGCTCCGAACACCTGATCCAGAGCGTGCTGAAGCCGCGCTTCCAGGCCGACGAAGCGCAGGCGCGCTTCGACGACGCACTCGCGATCTACCAGACCGAATACGCGAAGATCAACGGCCGCCACACGCGTCTCTATCCGGACGTGGCAGCCGGGCTCGACGCGCTGCGCGCGGCCGGCATCCGGCTCGCGTGCGTGACGAACAAACCGCACCGCTTCGCAGTCGAGCTGCTCGAGCAATACGGGCTGGCCGGCAGCTTCGGCATCGTGCTGGGCGGCGACAGCGTCGCGCGCAAGAAGCCCGACCCGCTGCCGATGCTGACGGCCTGCGATGCGCTGGGCGTCGCGCCGGACGCCGCGGTCGCGATCGGGGACTCGGAAAACGACGCGCTGGCAGGCCGCGCGGCCGGGATGGCGACGCTGACGGTGCCGTACGGCTACAACCACGGCAAAGCTATACAAACGATAAATTCGGATGGTATAGTCGATTCGTTGCTGGTCGCGGCTCGCGCAATTTCCGCGCACAACGCCGGCCGGCCAACCCTCTGATTATTTCTTCCATCCGCATGTTTCTGAATAAAAAACGGAGTCTGAGCAGCATCGACCGGGGAGCCTGGCCCTGGCGTCGCTGGTCGCGCTAACCTCTTCGATGAGGTACGCTGAAGCACGTCTTCAGCGCCGTTTTTTATCTCGCTGCGCATCCGCGCGCCGATCGTCGCACCACCTCGAGTTCCACCGTGTCCGAACGCTTGCGTTCAGGCTCGGCCGCAGGCTCGCGACGTTCACGCCCGGAGTGCCGGCCGGCAACAGGCACTTCTCGATCGACCGCCCTTTCGCCGACGGCCACCCGCGCAGCGTCAAGTGATCCCTGGCGCACGCGCCGCTCGTCCCGAACAGGACCGGAACATGACCGAACTCGAATTCCAATCGCTGGCGAACGAAGGCTACAACCGCATCCCGCTGATCGCGGAAGCCCTCGCCGATCTCGAAACGCCGCTGTCCCTCTACCTGAAGCTGGCCCAGCCCGAACGGGCGGGCGCCAACTCGTTCCTGCTCGAATCTGTGGTCGGCGGCGAGCGTTTCGGCCGCTACTCGTTCATCGGCCTGCCGGCCCGCACGCTCGTGCGCACCCGCAACGGCGTGTCGGAAGTGGTGCGCGACGGCCAGGTCGTCGAGACGCACGACGGCGACCCGTTCCAGTTCATCGAATCGTTCCAGGCGCGCTTCAAGGTCGCGCAGCGCCCGGGCCTGCCGCGTTTCTGCGGCGGCCTCGCCGGCTACTTCGGCTACGACGCGGTGCGCTACATCGAGAAGAAGCTCGCGAACACCGCGCCGCGCGACGATCTCGGCCTGCCCGACATCCAGTTGCTGCTGACCGAAGAAGTCGCGGTGATCGACAACCTTGCCGGCAAGCTCTACCTGATCATCTACGCGGACCCGGGCCAGCCCGAAGCGTATGCGAAGGCGAAACACCGCCTGCGCGAACTGAAGCAGCGCCTGCGCACGACCGTGCAGCCGCCCGTCACGTCGGCGAGCGTGCGCACCGAGACGTTCCGCGAATTCAAGAAGGACGACTATCTGGCCGCCGTGCGCCAGGCGAAGGAATACATCGCGGCCGGCGAGCTGATGCAGATCCAGGTCGGCCAGCGACTCACGAAGCCGTACCGCGACAATCCGCTGTCGCTGTACCGCGCGCTGCGCTCGCTGAATCCGTCGCCGTACATGTATTACTACAACTTCGGCGATTTCCACGTGGTCGGCGCATCGCCGGAAATCCTGGTGCGCCAGGAAAAACGCGGCGAAGACCAGATCGTCACGATCCGCCCGCTCGCCGGCACGCGCCCGCGCGGCAACACGCCCGAGCGCGACGCGGAACTCGCGACCGAGCTGCTCAACGATCCGAAGGAGATCGCCGAGCACGTGATGCTGATCGACCTCGCGCGCAACGACGTCGGCCGCATCGCGGAAATCGGCTCGGTGCAGGTGACCGACAAGATGGTGATCGAGAAGTACTCGCACGTGCAGCACATCGTCAGCTCGGTCGAAGGCAAGCTGAAGCCCGGCATGACGAACTACGACGTGCTGCGCGCGACGTTCCCGGCCGGCACGCTGTCCGGCGCGCCGAAGGTGCGCGCGATGGAACTGATCGACGAGCTCGAGCCGGTCAAGCGCGGGCTGTACGGCGGTGCGGTCGGCTACCTGTCGTTCTCGGGCGAGATGGATCTCGCGATCGCGATCCGCACGGGCCTGATCCACAACGGCAACCTGTACGTGCAAGCGGCGGCCGGCGTCGTCGCGGATTCGGTGCCCGAATCCGAATGGCAAGAGACCGAGAACAAGGCGCGCGCGGTGCTGCGTGCGGCCGAACAGGTCCAGGACGGCCTCGATAGCGACTTCTGACCGGAGACTGACCATGCTGCTCATGATCGACAACTACGACTCGTTTACCTACAACCTGGTCCAGTACTTCGGCGAACTCGGCGAGGACGTGCGTACCTACCGCAACGACGAAATCACGCTCGACGACATCGCGCGCCTGAACCCCGACACCATCTGCCTGTCGCCCGGCCCGAGCAATCCGCAACACGCGGGCATCACGCTCGACGTGCTGCGCGAATTCGCGGGCAAAAAGCCGATCCTCGGCGTCTGCCTCGGCCACCAGGCGATCGGCGAAGCGTTCGGCGGCCGCGTCGTGCGCGCGAAGACCATCATGCACGGCAAGGTGAGCCGGATCGAAACCGACTGCCGCGGCGTGTTCGCCGACCTGCCGAAGCATTTCGACGTGACGCGCTACCACTCGCTCGCGATCGAGCGCGAATCGCTGCCCGACTGCCTCGAGGTGTCCGCGTGGACCGACGACGGCGAGATCATGGGCGTGCGCCACAAGACGCTGCCGGTCGAAGGCGTGCAGTTCCACCCGGAATCGATTCTCTCGGAGCATGGCCATGCGCTGCTCGAGAATTTCCTGAAGCAGCATCGCGCAGCGGCCCATGCCGCCGCACCGGCTGCCTGACGGGAGACGCACGATGACGATTACCCCGCAGGAAGCGCTGCAGCGCACGATCGAGCACCGCGAGATCTTCCACGACGAAATGCTGCACCTGATGCGGCTGATCATGCGCGGCGACCTGTCGCCCGTGATGGCGGCCGCGATCATCACCGGGCTGCGCGTGAAGAAGGAGACGATCGGCGAGATCGCCGCCGCCGCGACCGTGATGCGCGAATTCGCGAACCACGTCGAGGTGCAGGACAACTCGAATTTCGTCGACATCGTCGGCACCGGCGGCGACGGCTCGCACACGTTCAACATCTCGACCGCGTCGATGTTCGTCACGGCGGCCGCGGGCGCGAAGGTCGCGAAGCACGGCAACCGCGGCGTATCGAGCAAGTCCGGCAGCGCCGACGTGCTCGAGGCGCTCGGCGTGAACATCGACCTGCAGTCGGAGCAAGTCGCCGCATCGATCGCCGAAACTGGCATGGGCTTCATGTTCGCGCCGAACCATCACCCGGCGATGAAGAACATCGCGGCCGTGCGCCGCGAACTCGGCGTGCGCACGATCTTCAACATCCTCGGCCCGCTGACCAATCCGGCCGGCGCGCCGAACCAGCTGATGGGCGTGTTCCACCCCGACCTCGTCGGCATCCAGGTGCGCGTGATGCAGCGTCTCGGCGCGCAGCACGTGCTCGTCGTGTACGGCAAGGACGGCATGGACGAGGTGTCGCTCGGCGCCGCGACGCTCGTCGGCGAGTTGCGCGACGGCAAGGTGCACGAATACGAGATCCATCCGGAGGACTTCGGCCTGCAGATGGTGTCGAACCGCACGCTGAAGGTGGAAAATGCCGACGAATCGCGCACGATGCTGCTCGGCGCGCTGGACAACCAGCCGGGCGTCGCGCGCGAGATCGTCACGCTGAACGCGGGCACCGCGCTCTACGCGGCCAATATCGCCGAATCGATCGCGGACGGCATCCAGCTCGCCCGCGAAGCGATCGCGAGCGGCAAGGCCCGCGCGAAGGTCGACGAACTCGTGCGCTTCACGCAGCAATTCAAGCGCTGACCCTCTTACGAATCCAGCAGGAACCCCTATGAGCGACATTCTCGACCGAATCATCGCCGTCAAGCGCGAAGAAATCGCGGCGGCCCTGCGCAGCACGCCGCTCGAGGCACTGAAACTGGAAGCCTCCGCGCGCGACCTCCGCGACTTCGTCGGTGCGCTGCGCGCGAAGCACGCGGCCGGCAACGCCGCCGTGATCGCCGAAATCAAGAAGGCCAGCCCGTCGAAAGGCGTGCTGCGCGAGCACTTCGTGCCGGCCGACATCGCGCGCTCGTATGCGGCGCACGGCGCCGCGTGCCTGTCGGTGCTGACCGACGAGCAGTTCTTCCAGGGCGGCGTCCGCTATCTCGAGGAAGCGCGCGCGGCTTGCACGCTGCCGGTGCTGCGCAAGGACTTCATCGTCGACGCGTACCAGATCGTCGAAGCCCGCGCGATGGGCGCCGACGCGATCCTGCTGATCGCCGCCGCGCTCGACACGCCGCTGATGCAGGATCTCGAAGCGTATGCGCACTCGCTCGGCCTGGCGGTGCTGGTCGAAGTGCATGACCGCCACGAGATGGAACAGGCGCTGACGCTGAAGACGCCGCTGCTCGGCATCAACAACCGCAACCTGCGCACGTTCGAGACGTCGATCCAGACCACGCTCGACATGCTCGACATGATTCCGGCGGATCGCATCGTCGTGACCGAATCGGGCATCCTGTCGCGCACCGACGTCGACACGATGCGCGCGGCGAACGTGAACACGTTCCTCGTCGGCGAGGCGTTCATGCGCGCCGACCAGCCGGGCGAGGAACTCGCACGGATGTTCTTCTGATGGCGATCGAACAGGAAATCAAGCTCGCGCTGCCGGCCGGCCAGGCCGACGCCGCGCGCCGCTTCTTCGAGACGCTGACCGGCGAACCCGGCCGTGCCATCGCGCTCGCGAACGTCTATTACGACACGCCCGATCTCGCGCTGGCGCGCTCGAAGAGCGCGGTGCGCGTGCGCCGCACGCCGGACGGCTGGCTGCAGACGTTCAAGACGGTCGGCAGCGCGGAAGGCGGCCTGCATAGCCGCCACGAATGGGAGCTGCCGGTCGCGGGCGACGCGCTCGAAATCGACGCGCTCGTCGCGGCCTGCGACGTGCCGAAAGCCGCCGCCGCGCTCAATGACGCGGCCGGCGCGCTGCACGCGCTGTTCCGCACGGATTTTTCGCGTACGCTGTGGCGCATCGCAATCGGCGGCGCAACCGTCGAGGCCGCGGTGGACCTCGGCGAGATCGTCGTCCAGGCGGAACACGAAACGCGCCGCGAACCGATCAGCGAAATCGAACTCGAACTGATCGACGGCCCGGAAACGGCGCTCGCGACGCTCGCCGCCGAACTGCAGCAGGCGCTGCCGGGCCTCGTTCCCGAAAACATCAGCAAGGCGCAGCGCGGCTACCGGCTGCGCGCGCAATAAACTCGCATCACGCATGGCAACCCGCAAGACTTCCCGCGCGCCGCAACAGGCGTCGCTGTTCGACGATCCCGTGCCGGAAACGGCACCGGCCGATATTCCGTCCGCGGCTTCCGAGCCGCCTGCGGCCGGGCGCAAACCCGCGAAGAAAACCGCTGCCCCGGCGCCCGTGCCCATGCCCGAGCCGGCTCCGCCCGCCGCGGCCCCGCGGCCCGTTGCCGCCGACGTACCGCATCTCGCCGCGCAATTCGACGCGCTGCCGGCCGTCTGGCGCGACGTGCTGAAACCGTTCACCGACAGCGACGCGTACGCGCCGCTGTGCCGCTTCGTCGACGAAGAGCGTGCGGCCGGCAAGACGGTCTACCCGACCGACGTGTTCCGCGCGCTGCGCCTGACGCATCCCGACGACGTGAAGGTCGTGATCCTCGGCCAGGACCCGTACCACGGCGACGACCGCGGCACGCCGCAGGCGCACGGCCTCGCGTTCTCGGTGCCGCCGGCCGTCCGCACGCCGCCGTCGCTGCGCAACATCTTCAAGGAAATCGCCGCGAACTTCGGTCACGACACGCCGCGTCACGGCTGCCTCGACACGTGGGCACGCCAGGGCGTGCTGCTGCTCAACACCGTGCTGACGGTCGAGCGCGGCGCGGCCGCGAGCCATGCGAAGCGCGGCTGGGAGCAATGCACGGACACGCTGATCCGCGAGCTCGCCGGCCGTCATCGCGGGCTCGTGTTCATGCTGTGGGGCGCGCACGCGCAGGCCAAGCGCGCGCTGTTCGACGCGAACGCGCACTGCGTGCTCGAAGCGCCGCATCCGTCGCCGCTGTCCGCGCACCGCGGCTTCCTCGGCTGCCGCCATTTCGCGCTCGCGAACGACTATCTGGCCGCTGCCGGCCGCGAACCGATCGACTGGCGCCTGCCGGACGTAGCCGAAACGCTCGCGTAACGGCCTCGGTTGCGGCGAGTTCGCCGGCCGAATGCAAAAACGCCGCGTCCCCGAAAGGACGCGGCGTTTTTTCATCGGGCGACGCAGCGGGTGCATCGCACCCGCATCGACCTGACGCGTTACGCGGCGGCGATCGCTTCGCGTGCGCTGGCCAGCGCGGCGCTCTGCGCGTCCGGGCCGAGGTTCAGGCCTTCCGCGTGAATGAAATTCACGTCGGTCAGGCCGATGAAGCCGAGGAACGAACGCAGGTACGGGGTCTGGCTATCGTTCGGCGTACCCAGGTACTTGCCGCCGCGCGCCGTCACCACGTGAACCTTCTTGCCCTTGATCAGGCCTTCCGGACCGTTCTCGGTATAGCGGAACGTGACGCCTGCGCGGGCGATCCAGTCGAAGTACGTCTTCAGTTGCGACGAGATGCCGAAGTTGTACATCGGCGCGCCGATCACGATGATGTCGGCCGCTTGCAGTTCGGCGATCAGTGCATCGCTCTTCGCGACGATCGCATTCTGTTCCGCGGTGCGCTTGTCGGCCGGCGTGAAGAACGCGCCGAGCACCGATTCGTCGAGGTGCGGCAGCGCATCGGCCAGCAGGTCGCGGACCACGACGTTCGCGCCGGGGTTCGATTGTTGCAGCTTTGCCGTCAGTTCGTTGGACAGCAGCGTGGATTGCGCACCTTGCGAACGCGCGGCGGAATTGATTTGCAGAATGGTCGTCATGTCAGGCTCCGGGTGGGGTTGCGCTTCGGTAGCGCGAGTGACGCCATTGTGCGTGGCCACATGACCGCGAAAAAGCGGGTTCAGGGCGACGGATTGTTGCAACAACAGAACAATCGCCGATCGTGCCCCGCTACCCGCTTGCGTACGATTACCCCTTCAGCCAGGCTTCGCGGGCCTTCGTGGCCGCAGCCGGCTTCGCGGCCGCCGTCAGCCGGTAGCGGGTGACTTCCGGGCCGTCGAGCTTCAGTTTCGCGGTGCGCAGCTCGTCGCGGCGGAACGCGTGAATCTCGACCTTGTCGCCCGGCCGGTAGCGTGCGAGCAGCGCATCGAGGTTCGTGCCCGTCACGCGCAGCCCGTCGACCGCGATCAGCGTGTCGCCGGCCGACAGCCCCGCGCGATGCGCGGCGCCGCCTTCGTAGACCGCCGCCAACGTGCAGTCCGCGCCGCCCCGCAGGCGCGCGCCGATCGTCGGCTTCGCGGCCGCGCCGGTCGCGACCTCGGGGGCCAGCGTCACGCCGAACGGCGCGAGCAGTTCGCCGAGCGGCAGGTCGCGCGTGCCGTGCACGGCGTCGGCGAACAGGCGGCCGAGCGCGATGCCCGTCGCCTCCTCGATCAGCGCCTCGACTTCGTTTTCGTCCACACCCGCCTGCTTGCCGCGATAGAAGTCGCGGCCGTAGCGTTGCCACAGCAGGCGCATCACGTCGTCGAGCGACTTCCGGTTGCGCGTCCGCGCGCGGATCGCGAGATCGAACGCCAGCGCAACGAGCGAGCCCTTCGTGTAATAGCTGACGATCGCGTTGGTCGCGTTCTCGTCCTGGCGGTAGTACTTGATCCACGCGTCGAACGAGCTTTCCGCGACGCTCTGCTTGAGCCGGCCCGTGCCGCGCAGCACGCCACCGATCGTGCGGCCGAGGGCCGCGAAATAGTCGTCCTGCGACATCAGCCCGCTGCGCACCAGCATCAGGTCGTCGTAATACGACGTGAAGCCCTCGAACAGCCACAGCAGCGACGTGTAGTTCTCGCGCGTGAGGTCGTACGGCACGAACGCCGCCGGCTTGATGCGCTTCACGTTCCACGTGTGGAAATACTCGTGGCTGCAGAGACCGAGATACGTGCGATAGCCTTCCGTCGTTTCCGGTCGCCCCTTCACCGGCAGGTCGGTCCGGTTGCAGATCAGCGCGGTCGATGCGCGATGCTCGAGGCCACCGTAGCCGTCGCTGACCGCGAGCGTCATGAACACGTAGCGGTCCATCGGCGCCTTTTTCGACTTCGGCTCGAACAGCGCGATCTGCGCTTCGCACACACGCTTCAGATCGGTACGCAGCCGCTCCAGGTCGAGTTGCGTCACGCGCCCGGCGATCACGATGTCGTGCGGCACGCCGTGCGCGTCGAACGTCGCGAGCGCGAATTCGCCGATCGTCACCGGATGGTCGGACAGCTCGTCATAGTTCGCCGCGCGATACGCGCCGAAACCGTAACGCCGGGTGCCGCCCGCTTCGGGCAGCGCGGTGCCGACACGCCACGTGCGGAACGCGGCACCGGCCGGTTTCGCGATGTCGACTTCGCACGGCGCGTCCTCGCGACCGGCGACGCTCAGGAACACCGCCGTCGCGTTGAAGAAGCCGCCCGATTCGTCGAGATACGCGGAGCGCACCGACAAATCCCATGCATACACGTCGTAGCGCAGCGTCAGCGCGCCGGCCACGGGCGCGGCCTGCCACGTGTGCTTGTCGGTCTTCGCGATGCGCACCTTGCGGCCCGCGTCGTTGAACGCACGCAGCGTCACGATGTTGCGTGCGAATTCGCGCACGAGATAGCTGCCCGGAATCCATACCGGCAGCGAGAAACGCTGGCCTTCGGGATCGGGATCGGCAACCGTCACCGTCACTTCGAACAGGTGCGCGGCAAGATCTTTCGGGACAATCGAATAGCGGATCGGCTGGGTCATCGTGGCAATCGGTCGGTCGAATACGGCGGCGAAAACGAAGAGAGGCGCCGGCAGATCATGCGGGCGCCCCTCGCTGGCCGGGCGCTGCGCCCGGCGTGCAGTCGGTTACTTGCTCGAGGCGAGCGCCTGGTTGAGCTGGTCGGCCGATACCGCGCCCGGCAGGCGGCGACCGTCCGGCAAAAAGATCGTCGGCGTGCCCGTGACGTTCATCCCGCGGCCGAGCGCAAGGTTCTTGTCGAGCGCGGTGGTGTCGCAGGTACCGGCGCCGGACGGCGCGCGATGGTCGAGCATCCAGCTTTCCCACGTCTTCGCGCGGTCGGTCGCGCACCAGATCGCCTTCGACTTCGCGGTCGAATCCGGCGACAGCACCGGGTACAGGAACGTGTAGACGGTCACGTTGTCGACCGACTGCAGCGTCGTCTCGAGCTTCTTGCAGTACGGGCAGTTCGGATCGGAGAACACCGCGATCTTGCGGGCGCCGTTGCCCTTGACGATCTTGATCGCATTCGCGAACGGCAGGCTCGCGAAGTCGATCTTGTTGATTTCGGACAGGCGGGCGTCGGTCAGGTTCTTGTGCGTCTTCGCGTCGACGAGATCGCCGAGCAGCACGTAGTCGCCCGCCGCGTCGCTATAGATGATCTGCGAGCCGAGGTTCACTTCGTAAAGGCCTGCGACCGGCGATTTCGACACGCTCTTGATCGGCGCGTCGTTGCCGAGACGGGCTTGCAGCGTGGCCTTCAGCTTGTCGGTGGTCTGGTCGGCCTGCGCGGTGCAGCCGAGCGTCGCCATCGTGACGGCCAGCGCCAGCGACGCGATGCGGATCGTTTTTTTCATTGAAATCTTCCTTCAGCTCAATCGGAGTGCACGGCACAGTGTACGCCGTAACGGAACCGTCTCCGACCGGCGCGGCGGCGGAAGGTTCGCTCAGCCGAGCGCGGCCGACACGAGCCAGCGCTTCACAAGCGGCTGCGCGCCGACGAACGCCATGCCCGCATTGCGCACCGCCTTCGCGAGCGAGCCCGGCACCGCGAACAGCCGCTGCAGGCCGTCGGTGGCGACCATCAGCGCGCGAATGTCCTCGCGGCGCGAACGTTCGTAGCGGCGCAGCAGCACCGTATCGCCGAGATTGCGGAAGCTTTCCTTGCCCGCGATCGCGTCGGCGAGCGCGGCGACGTCGCGCAGCCCGAGGTTCATCCCCTGCCCCGCGAGCGGGTGAATCAGGTGCGCGGCATCGCCTACCAGCGCGACACGCGGCGCGATCAGCTTGTCGACCGTCTGCAGGGCCAGCGGGAAGCCGGCGGCCGGCGTCACGCATTCGAGCGTGCCGACCTGGCCGTGCGACACGCGCTCGACCTCGGCCGCGAGCTGCGCCGGATCGAGTGCGAGCAGTGCGTCGGCATGCGCGGTGTGCGCGGACCACACGAGCGACACGTGGCCGTCCGGCAGCGGCAGCAGCGCGACGATCTCGCCTTCGTGGAACCACTGGTACGCGGTCTCGCGGTGCGGCAGCGATGCCTTGAAGTTCGCGACGACGCCCGTTTGCCGGTAGTCGCGTCGCTCTACCCTGGCCCCCATTTGGGAGCGCACCCACGAATGCGCGCCGTCGGCGCCGACGACGAGATCGGCCTCGAGCACCTGGCCCGACGACAGCGTCAGCACGGCCGCGTCGTCGCGCACGTCGAAGCCCTGCGCACGCGCATCGAACCACGTCAGGTTCGGCTGGAACCGCAGCGCGGCGTCGAGCGACGCCTCGACCAGCGAGGATTCGGCGATCCAGGCGAGCTGCGGCACGGACGCCTGGTAGGCGGAGAAATGCAGTTCGGCATGCGCATCGCCATACACGCGCATGTCGTAGACCGGCGCGAGCCGGCCGTGGTCGAGCGCCTGCCAGACCCGCAGCCGCTCGAGCAACGCCTGCGAACTGGACGACAGCGCGTAGACCCGCGTGTCGAACGCGAGATCGGCGGGGCGCGGCGTGGCCGGCTGGGCGAGCAAGGCTGTCTTGTAGCCGGACTGGGTCAGCGCGAGCGCGGCCGTCTTGCCGACGAGCCCGCCGCCGACCACGGCGACGTCGAAGGAGTGGTGGGCAGTCATGGCGGGCATTATAGCCGCGGGGCCAAACCCTTACGCGGCCGGACTTTGCGGGAAATCAGCAGAATCGCGGGCCGGTGCGCCCGCGCGGCGGCCCGCCGCATCGGCCGTTCGGCGGCAAGCCCGGAATCCGGGGCGCCGGCACGGTACAATAGCGTCTTTGACCGTCGGCCCGCCGCGCTCCACGCGCCGGCCGCCCCTTTTTTCCCGCGCCGCCGTGCCCTGTCCGGCCGCGCCGCCTCACCCGTCCGAAGGATTCCATGAGTCTCAAATGCGGCATCGTCGGCTTGCCCAACGTCGGCAAGTCCACCCTGTTCAATGCGCTGACCAAGGCCGGCATCGCCGCCGAGAACTACCCGTTCTGCACGATCGAGCCGAACGTCGGCATCGTCGAAGTGCCCGATACGCGCCTGAAGGCGCTCTCCGAGATCGTCAAGCCGGAGCGTGTCGTGCCGGCCGTCGTCGAATTCGTCGACATCGCGGGCCTCGTCGCGGGCGCGAGCAAGGGTGAAGGCCTCGGCAACCAGTTCCTCGCGAACATCCGCGAAACCGATGCGATCACGCACGTCGTGCGCTGCTTCGAGGATGACAACGTCATTCACGTCGCCGGCAAGGTCAGCCCGATCGACGACATCGAAGTGATCAACACCGAACTCGCGCTCGCCGACCTCGGCACCATCGAGAAGGCGCTCACGCGCTATTCGAAGGCGGCGAAGTCGGGCAACGACAAGGAAGCGGCGAAGCTCGTCGCGGTGCTCGAAAAGGTGCGCGCGCAACTCGACCAGGGCAAGGCCGTGCGCGGCCTCGCGCTGTCGGACGACGAACAGGCGCTGATCAAGCCGTTCTGCCTGATCACCGCGAAGCCGGCGATGTACGTCGCCAACGTGAAGGACGACGGCTTCGAGAACAACCCGCACCTCGAGGCGGTGCGCAAGTACGCGGAAAGCGAAAACGCGCCGGTGGTCGCCGTATGCGCGGCGATCGAGGCGGAAATCGCCGATCTCGACGACGCGGACAAGGAAGCATTCCTCGCCGACATGGGCATGGAAGAGCCGGGCCTCGACCGCGTGATCCGCGCGGGCTTCAAGCTGCTCGGCCTGCAGACCTATTTCACCGCCGGCGTGAAGGAAGTGCGCGCGTGGACGATCCACATCGGCGATACCGCTCCGCAAGCGGCCGGCGTGATCCACACCGACTTCGAGCGCGGCTTCATCCGTGCGCAGACGATCGCGTTCGACGACTTCGTCACGTACAAGGGCGAGCAAGGCGCGAAGGAAGCCGGCAAGATGCGCGCGGAAGGGAAGGAATACGTCGTGCACGACGGCGACGTGATGAACTTCCTGTTCAACGTCTGAGCGAATCACCCCAGGCGTAGTACGGCAATACACGGAAAACCCCTTGCGGCCTCGGCGCCGCAAGGGGTTTTCTGTTTCATGCGCCCGGCATCGTTCCGCTCGGGTCGACCGACTGCAGCAACATGCGCTCACCCGGCAACCGCTACGCAGCCACCGGCGCCGGCGCGCGACTCCGGCGCACGATCATCGCGAGCAGCGCGACCAGCATCGCCGACGCGACCGGCCAACCCGTGCCGCTGATCACCGCGATGAAGGCCTGCGCCGGCGCGAGCCAGGCCAGCACGACGATCACGATCTCGGCTCGGCGCAACGGGACGTTCCGCGCGTCCAGCAGCAGGAATGCAACCGGCAACACCAGCCAGAGCAGGTCGTAGTACACATAGTAAGGCTGCACGAGCAGCGTACCGGCGGCGAGCGCGGCGGCGCGGAGCGCGAAGCGCGAGCGGCGAATCCAGACGTCGACGACCGCCGCGACCGCCAGTACCCCGACGACCGCATGCACGGCATAGGCTGGCCCGACGGACAGCCCGGCTGCCCGGGCGAGCGAGATCGTCGACGGCATGGCCCGCCGAAGCGTGTCGCCGTACTCGACCACGTTGTGGTGGAACGCCGGCATGAACGCGAAAAACGCGGCCCACGCCCGCACGCCAAACGCCGCCAGCGACACCGCGACGATGCCGGCGCTGAACGCGCCGGCCGATATCAACGCCTTCCAGTGGCGCCCGCAGATGAGCGCCAACGGGAACAGCACGCCGAATTGCGGCTTCACGATCAGCACCGCAATGCATGCGCCCGCCAGAACCGGGCTCGATTCGAGCAGGAGCAGCGCCGCGGCCGCCGCCGCGACCGTCATGAAGGAATTTTGCATCGTGAGCGCCGCGCCGAGCAGCCCCGGAAATGCGGCAATCGCGACGCGCAGTTGCGTGTCGAGCGGGCGCACGACACGCGCGACGACCTCCGCATAACAAGCGATCTGCAGTGTCGCGAACACCACGAGCGCGAAGGCGAACGGCACGAGGCCGAACGGGAGGATGACGAGCAGGAACGTCGGCGGATACGGCCACGGAGCGAAGTCGTCGAACGGCCGCAGGGCGGCTTCGATCGGCTGCATCCACCCGGGCGAGAAGATCGCCGCGGCGCCGTGCTCGATCGCGACACGGGCCGCCGCCCAGAAAATCGCGAAGTCCGAGCCGACCATCGGGGACGAGCGATCGTGCCAGCCGTAGTACCTCATCGCCCAGACAGCCAGAACGACGATCTGCAGCGCGAGTACCGCGGCTGCATACGTGCCGACGCGCCGCGCGTCGACCGCGCGACTGCCCGATCCGTGCACCGTCCCCATCGCCCACCCCCGCGATTTTTCTTCTCGTCGAGTATAGGCGACGATCGTTTCGCCAGACGACGTTCCCGTCGGCACGCAGCAGCGTGCGTCGCCCAATATCGATGCCGCGCGGCCGGTACTCGCAACGGCATCCGTCCGTCGTCGAAAGCAAAATGGCCCGGCCGGCAGATGCCGGTCAGGCCATGTTCATGAGCGAGGCTCCCGCCCCGCCGCTACATCACGCGATCAGATCACGTCGCCGACACCCGGCGCCCCGCGTTCGCCCGCGCATCGCGGCCGCGCTTGTTCAGCCACGACGCGAACAGCACGATCAACGCCAGCACGGCCGTCGCGCCGACTTCCATCCGGTGCTCCTCGCTGACGAACATCACGGTCAGCGTGCCGCAGATGAACAGGATCACGGCCCACGTGAGCCACGGGAACAGCCACATCCGCAGCGTCAGGTCCGCGCCGCCCGATTCGAGCGTCTTGCGCATCCGCAGTTGCGAGATCGCGATCACGAGATACACGAGCAGCGCGATCGCGCCCGACGTCGCGAGCAGGAAGCCGAACACCTGCTCCGGCATCAGGTAGTTCGCGATCACGGTCAGGAAGCCGAACGCGGTCGACGCAAGCACGGCCGCACGCGGCGTGCCGGTCGAATCGGTGCGATGCAGGAAGGCGGGCGCGTCCTTGCGCCGGGACAGCGAGAACAGCATCCGCGACGCGGTGTACAGCGCCGAATTCAGGCAGCTCGCGACCGACACGAGCACGATCACGTCGATGATCGCCTTCGCGTTCGGGACGCCGATCAGCTCCATCGCGCGCTGATACGAGCCGTGCTTCGGCAGCAGCGGGTCGTTCCACGGCACGATGGCCGCGACGACGAGGATCGAGCCGAGATAGAACAGCGTGATACGCCAGATGACCGAGTTCGTCGCGCGCACGATCTGGCGCTGCGGGTTGTCCGATTCGGCGGCCGCGATCGTCACGATCTCGGTGCCGAGGAACGAGAACATCGTCGTGAGCATGGCCGCGAGCACCGCGCTCGCGCCGTGCGGCATGAAGCCGTCGTGCACGAACAGGTTCGACACGCCCGACACGGCCGGCGCCGGAATGATGCCGACGATCGCCGCACCGCCGATGCACAGGAACACGACGATCGCGACGACCTTGATCAGCGCGAACCAGAATTCGAATTCGCCGTAGTTCTTGACGGAGAAGAGATTGGTGACGGTGAGCAGCAGCGTGATGCCGAGCGCGAAGATCCACGTCGCGATGCCCGGGAACCACGCATTGAGGATGGTCGCGGCGGCGGTCGCCTCGATCGGGATCACCAGCACCCAGAACCACCAGTACAGCCAGCCGATCGTGAAGCCGGCCCAGTGGCCGATCGCGCGATCGGCATAGGTCGAGAACGACCCGCTGTCCGGATGCGCGACGGCCATTTCGCCGAGCATGCGCATCACCAGCACGACCAGCACGCCCGCGATCGCATACGCGAGTATCGATGCCGGCCCGGCTTCCGCGATCGCGTGGCCGGAGCCGACGAACAAGCCCGCGCCGATCACGCCGGCAATCGACATCATCGTTACGTGACGCTGCTTCAGGCCAGTGCCGAGGCCTGTGTTGCTTCCACTCATCTGTCTCTCTCCAAAAAACGGTTCCGGTACGACCGGGTGTCGCGTGAAGGCGGCGCGGGGAGTTGTCGTTCTTGAATCCGGTCGCGGCCGCGGGTGCGTCGCACGCGGGCATGGGCCGGATGGGGCCGTTCCGGTCGGGTCGCCCGCGCAGTCTGCGAAGCTGCGGGTGCGATGCG
This sequence comes from Burkholderia sp. E168m22, assembly GCF_001319805.1. NCBI lineage: Bacteria > Pseudomonadati > Pseudomonadota > Betaproteobacteria > Burkholderiales > Burkholderiaceae > Burkholderia > Burkholderia sp. E168m22. The sequence continues at coordinate 99,435 of NZ_BBSK01000063.1, read as the reverse complement.
GCGCACCGGGCGCCGGCGCATCGCGTACGCCCGTTCCGTCGGCTGTCGTCAGCCGCCTTCGAAGCGAAGGAGTGTAAGCATCAAACGGTTCTTCACTAAGAACCAATTGAAGAATTTCGATGGAACCACTCGTTGCATCGATACGAACCGATGCAACGCTTGATCCGGTTCGGCAGGCTGCATCGCGCGCGGGGTGGGCGCGATTCAGTGCGTGTCGCGGGCGGCTTCGTCCCGCCACTTCGCCGGCACGATTGCGCGCCATTCCCGCAGAAGCAGGTTTTTCACGGCGTCGGGATGCGCGGCCGACAGGCGCACCAGCACGATCGGCCAGCCGACATAGTGATCGGTCACGTAATACACGTCGGGCGCCGACTCGATCAGCCATGCACGCTCGTCGGGGCCGACGCCCTTCACGACGAGCGTGTCGCCGTCCTCGCGCAGCCGCGCGAGCACCTTGCCCTTCACCTTGAGCGCGGGCGTGCCGTACGACGTGCCGTCCTCGACGCCACGCCACGCCAGTGCGATCTGCCGGACTTCGTCGAATGTCACGATGCCTCCCCGACCGTGCGTCGATGGTTGACGGTCCGGCCACCCTACCGGAAATCGCGCGGCGCGCCCAGCCGGGTGGCACTATCCGCCGGCCGCACGCGCGGCGGCCGGCGCACGCCCGGTGGTCGCGACGATCGCGAACGCGATCGCATTCGCGGCGGCGCTCGCGAGGATCGGTACGAGATAGCCGCCGCCCGCGTCGTAAATGAAGCCGGCGGCGGCCGGCCCGATCAGCGTGCCGAACGCGACGCTCGTGTACAGGATGCCGATGATCGCGCTCACGTTGCGCCCGCCGAAATAGTCCATCACGACCGCCGGCAGCACGGCGACCCAGCCGCCGTAGAACACGCCGAACACGAGCGCGAACCCGGCCAGCGTCGCGACGGTTCCGGCGCCCGCCCATGCGACGAGCGCAACGGCCATGCCGGCGAACATCGCGAGCAGCGACGCGCGGCGGCCGAAGCGATCGGCCAGGCCGCCGAGGAAGAAGCGGCCGGCCGTGCTGCCCACGCCGATCGCGCCGAGCAGCAGCACGGCCGTCGACGGCGCGACGCCGTGATCGAGCGCGTACGGCACGAGGTGAACGAACGGGACGAATACGCCGAACGAACAGACGAGGCAGGCCGCGTAGAGGCTCGCGAACGGCCGCGACGTGACGGCTTCGCGTACCGTCGCGCCGGCTGGTACGCTCGCGGCCGCGGCCGGGGAAGCCCCGCCATTCCGGCCGTCGCCGTCCGGGGCGACATCGCCGTCCGGCAACAGCCCCCGCCCGCGCGGGTCGTTCTCGATCAGCAGCGACATGCCGGCTCCCAGCACGATCACGAGCGCGGCGAGCGTGAAATACGCGCTGCGCCAGCCGACCTGCGCGATCAGCGCGGACGCGAGCGGCGGCATCACCAGCGTGCCGACGCCGATCCCCGCGACCGCGAGCCCCGACGCGAACCCGCGCCGGCGCACGAACCAGCGCTGAACCGCGCCGACGGCCGGCACGTACGCGCAGCCGACGCCGAACCCGACACCGAGCCCGTACGCGACATAGACCTGCAGCAGCGTATGCGCCGCGCCGGCCGCCGCGAGCCCCGCGCCGGTCAGCAGCATCCCGGCGACGGCGAGCCGCCGCGAGCCGAAACGATCGGCCAGCGGCCCGCTGACGATGCCGAAGCCGAAGTACAGGAAGCCGGCGAGCGAGAACACGAGCGAGATCTGGCCGCGCGACGCGGCGAAATCCCGCTGCAGCGATTCGACGAACGCACTGAACGTATACGCGCTGCCGAACCCGACGAACGTGACGGCAAACGCGGCCGCCACCACGTACCAGCCATGGAAAACGCGTGACGCGCCCGGGCGGTTCATGACGATGCTCCTTTCGGGTTCCACCGGCTGCCGGGCGGCGGTCCGGATTGCCCCGTGGATATAGTTGAACTATGTTGATCGCATCGGCCGCCGATCGGCACCCGACAGGCAGCCGCGAAACAGGCGATCCGTTGCGTCAACGGTACGCGCGCATACGCGTCGTCTCAAACGATATTTCGTCGACCTTTCGCTTTAGAAAAACTGAATGAATCGTTCCCGCCTGCCGCCGCTCAACGCGTTGCGCGCGTTCGAAGCCGCCGCCCGCCACCTGTCGGTGAAGTCGGCGGCCGAGGAGCTGTCGGTCACGCCCGGCGCGGTGAGCCAGATGATCCGCACGCTCGAGACGCACCTCGGCGTGCAACTGTTCGAGCGCGTGAACCGCGGCATCCTGCTGACGGCCGCCGGCCGCGACTACCTGCCGCCCGTGCGCAACGCGTTCCGGCAGATCGCCGATGCGTCGCAGCGCGTGTCGGGCGCCGCCGACAGCGGCGTGCTGACGGTGAGCGTTACGCCGTTCTTCGCGTCCGCGTGGCTGGTCCCACGCCTTGCGCAGTTCCGGCAGGCTTGCCCGGACGTCGACCTGCAGGTCCTCACGAGCCACGCGCTCGCGGATTTCGCGCGCGACGGCGTCGACGTCGCGATCCGCCACGGCCTCGGGCGCTACATCGGGCTGTGCAGCGAACGCCTGCTGACGGTGGAAATCGTCGCGCTCGCGTCGCCGGACCTCGTCGCGCGGCTCGGCATGCCGGCGACGCCGGCCGAGCTCGTCGGCTGGCCGCAGTTGCACGACGCCGAACGCAAGGGCTGGCACATCTGGTTCGGCGCGCAGCGGATCGACGATTTCGGCCCGCCGCGCGGCCCGGCGTTCGACGATTCGGGCCTGCTGCTGCAGGCGATCGTTGCCGGCCAGGGCGCCGGGTTGCTGCCGGCCGCGATGGTGCGCGGCGAGCTGGCGAGCGGCCGGCTCGTGCAGCTTGCCGACGTCGCATGGCTCGACGATTTCGCGTACTACCTCGTCTATCCGCCGCATCACGCGGAACGGCCGAAGGTTGCCGCGTTCCGCCGGTGGATTCTCGATGCCGCGCAGGCCGACGGCGCGGCGTCGATGACCGGCGCGGCCTAGCGTCGCGCGGCGGCGCGCCGATCCGCCAACATGCGGCGCGGGCGTTCGGTTCGACATCGCCCGACCTCGATAACAACGAACCGAACGAGAGAGACCATGCGTGCCCTGCTCCGCCGTGCGACCCATGTCGCGACCCTGTCCGCCGCGCTGTTCGTCGCGGGCGCCGCGTTGCCCCCTGCCGCGCACGCATATCGCGCATCACCCGGCTACGGCAACGAAGCCGATCTCGACCGTCACGACACGTATCGCAACCGCGACGGCGAAACCGTGCATGCGCCCGCCCATTCGAAATCGGGCCGCGTGCCGGACGGCGCGCGCGCACGTTGCCGCGACGGCACGTACAGCTTCAGCCGTCACCGGCGCGGCACGTGCTCGGGGCACGGCGGCGTCGCCGCGTGGCTGTGAGCGCAGATCGGCCGAATGGCCTGCACCGCGCCAGCGGCAGCCGGCGGCGAAGTACAATACGCGCTCGCACCGCCGCGCCCCGCGCGGCACGCTCCGTACCGAATCACCCGACGCCGCCACGCCCGCGCGCTGCGCGGCCGTCCCAACCACTTCTGACTTTCACACCGAAATGGCCCAATACGTTTTCACGATGAACCGGGTCGGCAAGATCGTGCCGCCCAAGCGCCAGATCCTGAAGGACATCTCGCTGTCGTTCTTTCCCGGCGCGAAGATCGGCGTGCTCGGCCTGAACGGCTCGGGCAAGTCGACGCTGATCCGCATCATGGCGGGCGTCGACAAGGACATCGAAGGCGAAGCCACGCCGATGCCGAACCTGAACATCGGCTACCTGCCGCAGGAACCGCAGCTCGATCCGACGAAGACCGTGCGCGAAGCCGTCGAGGAAGGCCTCGGCGACCTGTTCCAGGCGAACAAGAAACTGGAAGAAATCTACGCGGCGTACGCCGAACCGGACGCCGACTTCGACGCGCTCGCGGCCGAGCAGGCGAAGTACGAGGCGATTCTCGCGTCGAGCGACGGCGGCAGCCCCGAGCAGCAGCTCGAAGTGGCCGCCGACGCGCTGCGCCTGCCGCCGTGGGACGCGAAGATCGAGCACCTGTCGGGCGGTGAAAAGCGCCGCGTCGCGCTGTGCAAGCTGCTGCTCGAAAAGCCCGACATGCTGCTGCTCGACGAACCGACCAACCACCTCGACGCCGAATCGGTCGACTGGCTCGAGCAGTTCCTGGTGCGCTTCCCGGGCACCGTGGTCGCGGTCACCCACGATCGCTACTTCCTCGACAACGCGGCCGAGTGGATTCTCGAACTCGACCGCGGCCACGGCATTCCGTGGAAGGGCAACTACAGCAGCTGGCTCGACCAGAAGGAAGAGCGCCTGAAGCAGGAAGAAGCGTCGGAATCGGCACGCCAGAAGGCGATCAAGAAGGAACTGGAGTGGGTGCGCCAGAACCCGAAGGGCCGCCAGGCGAAGTCGAAGGCGCGTATCGCCCGCTTCGAGGAGCTGAGCAGCCAGGAATACCAGAAGCGCAACGAAACGCAGGAAATCTTCATTCCGGCCGGCGAACGCCTCGGCAATGAAGTGATCGAGTTCAAGAACGTCAGCAAGTCGTTCGGCGACCGCCTGCTGATCGACAACCTGAGCTTCAAGATCCCGGCCGGCGCGATCGTCGGCATCATCGGTCCGAACGGCGCCGGCAAGTCGACGCTGTTCAAGATGCTGACCGGCAAGGAACAGCCGGATTCGGGCGAAGTCGTGATGGGCCCGACGGTGAAGCTCGCATACGTCGACCAGAGCCGCGACGCGCTCGACGGTTCGAAGACGGTGTTCGAGGAAATCTCGGGCGGCGCCGACGTGCTGACGGTCGGCAAGTACGAAACGCCGTCGCGTGCGTACATCGGCCGCTTCAACTTCAAGGGCGGCGACCAGCAGAAGATCGTCGGCAACCTGTCCGGCGGCGAACGCGGCCGCCTGCACCTCGCGAAGACGCTGATCTCGGGCGGCAACGTGCTGCTGCTGGACGAACCGTCGAACGACCTCGACGTCGAAACGCTGCGCGCGCTGGAAGACGCGCTGCTCGAATTCGCGGGCTCGGTGATGGTGATCTCGCACGATCGCTGGTTCCTCGACCGGATCGCGACGCACATCCTCGCGTTCGAAGGCGATTCGCAGGTCACGTTCTTCGACGGCAACTACCAGGAGTACGAAGCCGACAAGCGTGCGCGCCTCGGCGAGGAAGCCGCGAAGCCGAAGCGTCTGCGCTACAAGCCGATCAGCCGCTGATCGGCGCGGCCCGGGCGCCCGGCGCCGCGATCACGCGGGGCCGGATGCCGAAGCGGGCCACTTCCGAACAGCACAACGAAAAAGCGAGCCCTTGGCTCGCTTTTTTTATCCCGCGTGGCTTCCCCGTCGATTACACCAGCGCGCCCAGCTCGCGCAGTCGCGCCTCGGTCGCCGACGCGCTCGTGTGATGAATGCCGTGCCAGCCGAGCGCCGTCGCGGCCGCCGCGTTGTGCGCGTTGTCGTCGATGAACACGAGCTCGTGCGTCGCGATGCCGGGCAGGTGCGGCTCGATCCGCGCATGCATCTCGCGGTAGATCGCCGGATCGGGTTTCACGAGCTTCACGCGGCCCGACACGACGATGTCCTTGAAGCGGCGCAGCACCGGGAAGTTGTCCCATGCATACGGAAACGTCTGCGCGGACCAGTTCGTCAGCCCGAACAGCGGCATCCCCTGCGCTTCCAGCCGGTCGACGAGCGCCGCGCCCTCTTCGAGCACGCCGCCGATCATTTCGTGCCAGCGCGCATAGAACGCGCGGATCAGCGCTTCGTGCTCCGGAAACTTCGCGACGAGTTCGGCCGTGCCTTCCTCGATCGTCTGCCCGCCGTCCTGGCGGACGACCCAGTCCATCGCGCACACGTGCGTGAGGAACCAGCGACGCTCGGCGGCGTCGGGAATCAGTTCGCGGTAAAGGTACTCGGGGCTCCAGTCGATCAGCACCCCGCCGAAATCGAACACCACTGCCTTGATCGTCATGCAAACTCCGTAGCGAGCACGTCCGCGAGCGGACGCGGCGTCACCGCGTTGCCCGACAGCGAATTGTTGTTCCAGATGAAGTGATGGTGCGCGACGATCTGCGCCGCCGACAGGTGGGCACGCTCGTTCGTCGTGTGCAGGTCGGACACGACGGTCGTCCGGTAGCCGAGCAGCGCGGCGCGGCGCGCGGCCGAATCGACGCAAAACTCGGTCGCATAGCCGCAGATCAGCACCGAGCGGATGCCGTGGCGATCGAGCTGCGCCGCGAGTGGCGTGTCGTGAAACGCATCGCTCGCCTGCTTGCGCACGCGCCAGTCGTCGCGACCGACGACCAGCCCCGCATGCAGTTCCCAGCCCGGCGTGCCGGGCACGACGTCGTCGTCCGCGTCGCCGTCGTGCTGCACGAAGCACACCGGCGCGTTCGCCGCGCGCGCCGCCGCCGTCAACCGGTTGATGCCCGACACCACGTCGTCGAGCCGGTACGCGGGCTGCGCCCGCTCCACCAGCCCGCGCTGCATGTCGACCACGATCACCGCGGTGTCTGCCATTGCTTGCCCTCGCTGTTATCGGCCGGCCGTCGTTCGATCGTTACCGGATCGCTATCCGGCCGTTACCGTGCGTTGCGTCAGATCGGCTGCGTACGCGCGTCGAGCCACGCCTTCGCGTCGCCGCTCACATGCCGGCCGACGCGCTCGCGCACCGTCGCGTGATACGTGTTCAGCCACGCGCGCTCTTCGTCGTGCAGCATCTCGATCAGCACGCAGCGCGTGTCGATCGGGCACAGCGTCAGCGTCTCGAAGGCGAGGAAGTCGCCGAATTCCGTCTTTCCGGCCGCACGGTTCACGACCAGGTTCTCGATCCGGATGCCCCACTGGCCCGGACGGTACACGCCCGGCTCGATCGACGTGATCATCCCCTCTTCCATCGCCGTGTACGGCTCGGCCGGCGCGTAGTGCGAAATGACCTGCGGGCCCTCATGCACGTTCAGGAAGTAACCGACGCCATGCCCGGTGCCGTGGCCGTAGTCGAGCCCGGCCGCCCACATCGGCGCACGCGCGATCGCGTCGAGCATCGGCGAGCGGATGCCGCGCGGGAAGCGGGCACGCGACAGCGCCATCATCGACTTCAGCACGATCGTGAAATCGCGCCGCTGCAGGTCGCTGACGGTGCCGACCGGCACGACGCGCGTGATGTCGGTCGTGCCCGTCATGTACTGGCCGCCCGAATCGATCAGCAGCAGGCCATCGCCGGCGATCGTCGCGTGCGACTCGCGCGTCGCGTGGTAGTGCGGCATCGCGCCGTTCGCGTTGAAGCCGGCGATCGTCGCGAAGCTCGCCGACACATAGCCGGGGCGTCGGGCGCGCGCGGCCGTGAGCTTTTCCTCGATCGTCAGCTCGGTGATCGTCTCGCGGTTCACCGCCTGTTCGAACCACGCGAAGAATTCCGCGAGCGCGGCGCCGTCGTGCTCCATCGTCACGCGCACGTGCTCGATCTCGGCGGACGTCTTGCGCGACTTCGCGAACGTCGACGGATTCACGGCCTCGACGAGCTTCACGCCGGCCGGCACGGCCTCGAGCGTGCCGAACGTCACGCGGCGCGGGTCGATCAGCAGCGTCGCGCCGTCGGGCAGCGCCGCGAGCGACGCGCGCGCGGCGTCGTAGGCGCGGACGTCGACGCCATCCTGTGCGAGCGACGCGGCCAGCGCAGGCGGCACCTTGCCGTCGGCGACGAACAGCGTCGCGCGCTCGGCGCCGATCATTGCGTGCGCAACGAACACCGGATTGAAGTTGACGTCGGCGCCGCGCAGGTTGAACAGCCATGCGAGATCGTCGAGCGTCGACACGAAATGCCACTGCGCGCCGTGCGCGTGCATCGCGCGGCGCACCTCGGCCAGCTTGCTCGCGCGCGTCGTGTCGGCCTGCGGCGCCACGTGCTCGAACACCGCGTCGCCGGGCAGCCCCGGCCGCTCGGGCCAGATCGCGTCGAGCAGGTCGACGTCGGTACGCAGCGCGATGCCGCGCGCGCTCAGCGCGGCCGTCAGCCCGCGTGCGGCCGCGACGCCGAGCACCGCGCCGTCGACCCCGACCGTCGCGCCGGCCGCCACGTTCTGCGCGAGCCAGTCGACGTGCGGTGCGCTCTGCTGCCCGCCCGTCATCTTCATCAGCTGCACGCCCGTGCCCGCCAGCTCGGCGTCGGCCTGCACCCAGTAGCGGCTGTCGACCCACAACCCCGCGAAATCCGCGGTCACGACCAGCGTGCCGACCGAGCCCGTGAAGCCGGACAGCCAGCGGCGCGCCTGCCAGCGTTCGGGCAGGTATTCGGACAGATGAGGATCGGCGGACGGCACGAGATAAGCGGCCAGGTTCTCGCGGACCATGGCGTCGCGCAACAGCGCGAGACGGGCCGGCACCGGCGAGACTTCGGGGAGACGGGCATTCATGATTTCACCTGAGAGCATTCAGCGACGGGCCGACAGCGCGACCGTCACGGCTACGGCGAGGAACGCGACGCCGGTGCAGACCGGCCATTCGAGCGTCTCGCCATCGTAAAACAGTCCCGAGAGATTGCCGACCATGCGGGCGGCGGCCGCGCCCACGATGCCGACGAGCACCGCGATCCACCACGCGGGCCGGCCCGTGCGCCGCATCGGATGCAGCCAGCGGCCGAACAGCCCGACGGCCGCTCCCAGGACAAGGATTCCAAACCAGTTCATTCGACGCCTTCTATAAATTCAGATTCGTCCCATAGGCGTGAACGTTACCAGCGGCTAGCATCGATTCATCCATCGAACCCGAGACCAGCCGGGCGCCGCGAACATTCGAGTGTAGGGGCCGACTCGACGTTATGGCAAGCGCACACCGGCTGCCATATTGAAGAAATTCTCATGCGAATCGCTCTGATCGATCCGGAGTCGCGTCATACCGCACTCCTGAACCGCCTGCTCTTCGCGGGCGGTCACGTGTGCCACGCATTTCCGTCCGGCGCCGCATTCTTCGAGTGGCTCGCCGCCGACAACACCTGCGACATGCTGGTCACCGGCCACTGGGCCGGCGACCAGCCGGCGCAGGAAGTCATTCCGCGCGCGCAGGCGGTCCTGCCCGGGTTGCCCGCCATCGCCGTGATGCAGTCGGCGCGCGAAAGCGAAATCGTCTCGTGCCTGCACGCGGGCGCCGACGATTGTCTCGTGCGGCCCGTGAGCGGGCCCGAGCTGCTCGCGCGCGTCAATGCGCTGAGCCGGCGCGCCGGCGTCCGGCGGCTGCCCACCCGCTCGCGCGAAATGTATGGCGAATACACGTTCGACGCCACGCATTGCCTCGTCCGTTTCGGCGACGCAATCGTTTCACTCACGCCGAAGGAGTTCCGTTTCGCACAGTTGCTGTTCACGAACCTGTCGCGGCCCGTATCGCGCGCCCATATCCTCGAAACGGTATGGGCGCGCCGCCGCGACATGAAGTCGCGCACGCTCGACACGCATGCGTCCCGGCTGCGCAGCAAATTGCAGTTGCTTCCGGAGCGCGGCTACCGGCTGTTGCCGCTCTATGGCTTCGGCTACCAGCTCGACCGCGTGCCGATCGAGCCCCCAAATTCGCGGCCCCGCCACGCCGATGCCCGGTATGCCGCGAGTGAGGAAATCGCTGAAACGCTATAATATGGGCCTAAACGATAGCCCTCGATATGCAACTCCTCACGATCGGAATCAACCACCACACTGCGCCTGTCGCCCTGCGCGAACGCGTGGCGTTTCCGCTCGAGCAAATCAAGCCGGCTCTCGTCACGTTCAAGAACGTGTTTCTCGGCCCGCAGGCGCCCAATACGCCCGAGGCGGCGATCCTCTCCACCTGCAACCGCACCGAGCTGTATTGCGCGACCGACGATCGTGCTGCCCGTGAAGGCGCGGTCCGCTGGCTGTCGGAATATCACCGGATTCCGGTCGACGAACTCGCGCCGCACGTCTATGCACTGCCGCAGTCGGAAGCGGTCCGGCACGCGTTTCGCGTCGCGTCCGGCCTCGATTCGATGGTGCTCGGCGAAACCCAGATTCTGGGCCAGATGAAGGATGCCGTTCGCACCGCGACCGAAGCGGGCGCGCTCGGCACTTATCTGAACCAGCTGTTCCAGCGTACGTTCGCGGTGGCGAAGGAAGTGCGCGGCACGACCGAAATCGGCACGCAGTCGGTGTCGATGGCCGCGGCTGCGGTGCGCCTCGCGCAGCGGATCTTCGAAAAGGTGTCGGATCAGCGCGTGCTGTTCATCGGCGCGGGCGAAATGATCGAGCTGTGCGCGACGCACTTCGCCGCGCAAGGCCCGCGCGAACTGGTCGTCGCGAACCGCACGGCCGAACGCGGCCAGCGGCTCGCCGAACGCTTCAACGGCCGCGCGATGCCGCTGGCCGACCTGCCCACCCGCATGCACGAATTCGACATCATCGTGTCGTGCACCGCGTCGACGCTGCCGATCATCGGTCTCGGCGCGGTCGAGCGCGCGGTGAAGGCGCGCCGCCACCGGCCGATCTTCATGGTCGACCTCGCGGTGCCGCGCGACATCGAGCCCGAAGTCGGCAAGCTGAAGGACGTGTTCCTGTACACCGTCGACGATCTCGGCGCGATCGTGCGCGAAGGCAACGCATCGCGCCAGGCCGCGGTCGCCCAGGCCGAGGCGATCATCGAGACGCGCGTGCAGAATTTCATGCAATGGCTCGACACGCGCAGCGTCGTGCCGGTGATCCGTCACATGCACACGCAGGCCGACGCATTGCGCCGGGCCGAAGTCGAAAAGGCGCAGAAGCTGCTCGCGCGCGGTGACGATCCGGCCGCCGTGCTCGAAGCGCTGTCGCAGGCGCTGACCAACAAGCTGATCCACGGCCCGACGAGCGCGCTCAACCGCGTCAACGGCGCCGATCGCGATTCGCTGATCGACCTGATGCGCGGCTTCTACCAGCACGCGCCGCGCTCGAACGACCAGTCCGGCCACTAGCGCCGCCCGGTCGCCCTGCCGCCGGCCGCGCATTGTCCTGCCGCCGGCCTATCCTTTCCGAATACCCCTTGCCCGGGAGCGCCGCTCCACACCATGAAGACGAGCATGCAACGCAAGCTCGACCAGCTGTCCACACGGCTGGCCGAACTGAACGACCTGCTGAGCCGCGAAAACGTCACGGCCGACCTCGACCAGTACCGCAAGCTGACGCGCGAACATGCGGAACTCGGCCCGGTCGTCGAACAATACGCGTTATGGCGCCAGTCGCGCAGCGACGAAACGGCCGCGCAGGAGCTGCTGGCCGATCCGTCGATGCGCGATTTCGCGGAAGACGAAATCCGCAGCGCGCGCGAGGGCATGGCGCGCCTCGAGACCGAGCTGCAGAAGATGCTGCTGCCGAAGGACCCGAACGACGACCGCAACATCTTCCTCGAAATCCGCGCGGGCACGGGCGGCGACGAATCGGCGCTATTCGCGGGCGACCTGCTGCGCATGTACCTGCGCTTCGCGGAACGCCAGCGCTGGCAGGTCGAAATGATGTCGGAGAGCGCGTCGGATCTCGGCGGCTACAAGGAAGTGATCGTGCGGATCGCGGGCCAGGGTGCGTATTCGCGCCTGAAGTTCGAATCGGGCGGCCATCGCGTGCAGCGCGTGCCGGCCACCGAGACGCAGGGGCGCATCCATACGTCCGCGTGCACGGTCGCCGTGATGCCGGAAGCCGACGAGATCGGCGAGGTCGAGATCAATCCGGCCGACCTGCGGATCGACACGTTCCGCGCGTCCGGCGCGGGCGGTCAGCACATCAACAAGACCGATTCGGCGGTGCGCGTCACGCACATCCCGACCGGGATCGTCGTCGAATGCCAGGACGACCGCTCGCAGCACAAGAACAAGGATCGCGCGCTGAAGGTGCTCGCCGCGCGCATCAAGGACAAGCAGTATCACGAGCAGCACGCGAAGGAAGCCGCGACGCGCAAGAGCCTGATCGGCTCCGGCGACCGCTCGGAGCGCATCCGCACGTACAACTTCCCGCAGGGCCGGATGACCGACCACCGGATCAACCTGACGCTGTACCGGCTCGAGGCGATCATGGACGGCGATCTCGACGAACTGATCGGCGCGCTCGTCACCGAGCACCAGGCCGAGTTGCTCGCGTCGCTCGGCGAAGCCGACTAAGGCCACGATGTCCGACACCACCGCCGACGCCCTGCTGCGCGCCTCGCCGCTCGACCCGGTCGATGCACGCGTGCTGCTCGCGCACGCGCTCGGCTGGACCCGCACGCAACTGATCACGCGCGGCGACGCGCCGCTCGACGCCGCCGCGGTCGAACGCTACCGCGCGCTCGAAGCGCGCCGCGTCGCCGGCGAGCCCATCGCGCAGCTGGTGGGGATGCGCGAGTTCTTCGGCCGCCCGTTCGACGTGACGCCCGACGTGCTGATCCCGCGCCCCGAAACCGAACTGCTCGTCGAAGCCGCGCTCGATGCGATCGACGGGCTGCCGCACGCGGCCGTGCTCGATCTCGGCACCGGCAGCGGCGCGATCGCCGTGTCGATCGCGGCCGAGCGCCCCGATGCGCGCGTCTGGGCGCTCGACCGTTCGCCGGCCGCGCTCGCGGTCGCGCAACGCAACGCCGACAAGCTGCTCGACGCGCACCGCCCCGGCGGCCCGCTGCACTGGCTGCAGAGTGACTGGTACGCGGCGCTCGATCCCGCGCTCGGGTTCGACGCGATCGTCAGCAACCCGCCGTACATCGCGCAGCACGATCCGCACCTCGCGCAAGGCGATCTGCGTTTCGAGCCGCGCGGCGCGCTCACCGACGGCGCCGATGGCCTCAGCGCGATCCGCGCGATCGTCGCGGGCGCCGGCGCCTATCTGAAACCGGGCGGCACGCTGTGGATCGAGCACGGCTACGACCAGGCCGAAGCCGTCCGCGCGATACTGGCGTCGCACGGCTTCGTCGCGGTCGAATCGCTCGCCGATCTCGCCGCCATCGAACGCACGACCGGCGGCCGCCTGCCGGGCTGATGCCCGGCCCGCCCGGTTGAAATCCGCTATCATTTCGATCTAACGCCCCGCAAACGCAAGGTCAGTCATGGACACCCAACAACGTATCAAGCAAATCGTCGACGAAAACCAGGTCGTGCTCTTCATGAAGGGCAACGCGCAATTCCCGATGTGCGGCTTCTCGGGCCGCGCCGTGCAGGTGCTGAAGGCCTGCGGCGTCGACCAGTTCAAGACGGTCAACGTGCTCGAGGACGACGAAATCCGCCAGGGCATCAAGGCATTCTCGAACTGGCCGACCATCCCGCAGCTGTACGTGAAGGGCGAATTCATCGGCGGCTCGGACATCATGATGGAGATGTACCAGTCGGGCGAACTGCAGCAACTGTTCGCCGCCGCGTAACACGCGGCACCCGCCCCCTTTCGATGGCATCTCCCAGCGCGCCGCCGCGCCGGCTGATCGTCGCGATCACCGGCGCCACCGGCGTGATCTACGGTGTGCGGCTGCTCGATCTGCTGCGCGCCGCCGGCGGCGTCGAAACGCATCTGCTGATTTCGAACGCCGGTTGGCTCAACATCCAGCATGAACTGAAGCTGCCGAAGGCCGATGTCGAAAGCCGTGCGGACGTCGTGCATTCGGTGCGCGACGTCGGCGCGACGATCGCGTCGGGCTCGTTCGCGACCGACGGCATGGTGATCGCGCCCTGCTCGATGAAGACGCTCGCGAGCGTCGCGCACGGGCTGTCCGACAACCTGATCACCCGCGCGGCCGACGTCACGCTGAAGGAACGCCGCCGTCTCGTGCTGATGGTGCGCGAGACGCCGTTCAATCTCGCGCATCTGCGCAACATGACCGCCGTCACCGAAATGGGCGGCATCGTCTTTCCGCCGCTGCCCGCGTTCTACGCGATGCCGAAGACGATCGAGGAACTCGTCGACCAGACCGTCACGCGCGTCCTCGACCTGTTCGCCCTCAGCGCGCCGCTCACGACGCCGTGGCCCGGCATCCGCCACGCGCAGTAAGCCACGCCTCTTCTGCGCGGATCTCCACCGATTCGCGCAGCAACTCCTTCCATTTCACGCCTTCTGATGCGACTCGGCATCCGAAAGCCAGCCTTCGCCGCTATTATCAACAAACAAGCGTCAATCAAATTCCGTAGCGTCGATTTATCAATGCACGGTACACGCCTATAGTCACAGGCAAATCCTTTTGCAGGTCACCACCATGAACCGCTTGCCTTCGCTGTACCTGTCCCACGGCGCCCCGACGCTGCCGATCGACCCGGCGCTGCCGTCCGGCGCGTTCACGCACCTCGGCGCCGAGCTGCCGCGCCCACGCGCGGTGCTGATGCTGTCCGCGCACTGGGGCACGCAACGACCGGTCGCGAGCGTCGCCGCGCATCCGGACACGATTCACGACTTCTACGGTTTCCCGCAGGCGCTGTACGACATCCGCTATCCGGCGCCGGGCGCACCCGACGTCGCCGAGCGCGCGGCCGCGCTGCTGAACGCGGCGGGCATCGCGACCGCGACGACCGAACACGGTCTCGATCATGGCGCATGGGTGCCGATGCTGCTGATGTTTCCGGAAGCCGACGTGCCGGTCGCGCAACTGTCGATCCAGCCGCGCGCGGATGCCGCACATCACTTCGCGCTCGGCCGCGCGCTGCGACCGCTGCGCGACGAAGGCGTGATGGTGATCGGCTCGGGCCAGATCACGCACAACCTGCGCGCCGCCGATTTCGGCGCGGCGCCCGAGGATGCGGACCCGCGCGTCGCGGAATTCACCGACTGGTTCGAGGCGAAACTGGCCGCCCGCGACGTCGACGCGCTGCTCGACTACCGCCGGCAGGCGCCGCACGCGGCGCTGATGCATCCGACCGACGAACATTTGCTGCCGGTCTTCACGGCGCTCGGCGCGGCGGACGACGACTACCAACTCGGCATCCAGTCGCTCGGCACCTATCAGCGCGTGCTCGCGATGACGAACTACGTGTTCGCGAGCGCCAGCGCCTGAGCCTGGACGGCGGCGCCGCCGCCGGGCCAACAAAAAGCCCGCCCGGGCCATGCCCGGGCGGGCTTTTTTCACTGCATCCTGCCGCCGCCGAATCCGGCGGCAGGTCAGGCGTCAGGCACCGATCCCTTCGAGGATCTCGTCGTGCGACTCGCGCTCGTCGAGATACTGGGTCCGGTAACCGGTATTCACGCCCCAGAAGTAGAACACCAGCGAGATCGCCGCGACGATCAGCATGTCCCAGCCGTACGGCAGGTAGCCATGACCGCCGAACTCCTTGCTGCCGATCAGCGACAGCACGGCCATCGTCGGCAGGTACGCGACCAGCCACCATGCGGCCTTCAGGTCGGCGCCCCAGCCGGTCCAGCCCGACTTCGCCTGGAAGTAGAAATACACCGGCAGCGCGACGATCATCAGCAGGATGATTTCGCCCGTCAGCGGCCACTTCGCCCAGTACAGGATCAGCGAGGCGCACACGAACGCGAACGGGGCGATCAGCTTCATCAGCGGAATCGACAGCGGACGCTCGATGTCGGTCGCCGAACGGCGCAGCGCCATCAGGCTGATCGGGCCGGTCAGGTACGAGATCACCGTCGCGACCGAGATCACCGCCGCGAGCGAGCTCCAGCCGCGGAAGAAGAACAGGAACACGAACGACACGAGCAGGTTGAACCACATCGCCTGGCGCGGCACGCCGTAGATCGGATGCACGTTGCCGAACATCTTCGGCATCGTGTTGTTGCGCTCCATTGCATAGATCATGCGGGTGGTCGTCGCCATGTAGGTCGTACCGGTGCCGCTCGGGCTGATGAACGCGTCGACGTACAGCAGGATCGCGAGCCAGTTCAGGTTCAGCGCGATCGCGAGTTCCGCGAACGGCGACGAGAAGTTGAAGTGCGCCCAGCCCTTCGCGACGTCGGCCGGATTCACCGAACCGATATAGGCCATTTGCAGCAGCACGTAGATCACGAGCGCCAGCAGGATCGACGTGATCACCGCGAACGGCACGCTGCGCGACGGATTGCGCGCTTCACCGGCCAGGTTCACCGGGCTCTGGAAGCCGTTGAACGCGAACACGATGCCGCTCGTCGCGACCGCGGTCAGCACGGCCGACCAGCCGTACGGCGCGAAGCTCGCATTCGATGCGACGCCGAGGTTCTCCGAGTGGAAGCTCGTCAGCATCAGGCCGAGGATCGTGAGGCCGGGGATCAGGAACTTGAAGATCGTGATCGCGGTGTTCGCCCGCGCGAAGGCCTTCACACCCCAGTAGTTCAGCATGAAGTAGACGACGACCAGCACGGCCGACAGCAGCAGGCCGAGGGTCTGCAATTCGCCGTTCACGAACAACGCGTGCGCCCACGGATACGGCCACGTGCTCATGTACTGGATCGACGCTTCGGCCTCGATCGGAATCACGGATACGATCGCGATCCAGTTGGCCCATGCACTGATGAAGCCCACCAGCGAACCGTGCGAGTAGCGCGCGTAACGCACCATGCCGCCCGACTCGGGGAACATCGCGCCCAGTTCCGCATACGTCAGCGCAATCGCCAGAATCACGACGGCGCCGATGATCCAGGCGCAGATCGCCGCCGGACCGGCGATCTTCGCGGCTTTCCAGGCACCGAACAGCCAGCCCGAGCCGATAATCGAACCCAGCCCCGTCAGCATCAATGCAAACGGGCCGATGTTCCGTTGAATAGAACTCTTCACATCCTCTCCTGTGTCTCAAAAAGCATGGTCGGCCTGCAGTCCGGGATCGGCTCGGACAGCACCGCGCACGCATTCTTGGGGGGAGGGTCACCCGATCGGGGCAACCCGTCCACGCGGCGCGTAGTTTAACGGTTGCACCTCGAACGTGGCGCCAAAATCGATCGCCCCCTACAAAAAATTCGCATCGCTTGCAAGCTTTGTAAACCAGATATCCGCAATAACCCTGAGAGCATGGGAATACGGTTGACCGTCAGACGGATTAGCCGTATAAAGGACTTCGCAGGATTTCAAGTGGCGAGTGAATTGGTTCTTTCGTAGTTCGCCCATCAACGGTACTCCGGTTGGTCCTATTACCCCTTCCTTGATTTTCCGCACCCCATGGGCTTCGGCCCCGTTTTATCTTTTTAGGAACAAGTAACATGGCAACCGGTACCGTCAAGTGGTTCAATGACGCAAAGGGCTTCGGCTTCATCACCCCGGAAGGCGGCGGCGACGATCTGTTCGCGCACTTCTCGGAAATCCGCGTCGAAGGCTTCAAGACGCTGCAAGAAAACCAGAAGGTTGAATTCGAAGTGAAGACGGGCCCGAAGGGTCTGCAAGCTGCGAACATCCGTCCGGTCTAAGCTGGCGCGATCATTCGTGTAAAAAAGCCCCGCTTCGGCGGGGCTTTTTGTTTTTGGGCGTTGGTCGTCCGCCCGGCATGACGACCTTTCAGCCGCCCGCCATTCAGCCGAACAATCGCTGCGCGTGAATGCCGAGACCCGTCGCGACACTCGCGAGGCGATCGCCGAACACCGGCTGCGCATCCGGGAACGCGCCGGCAAGCGCGCCCGACAGGAACGCGAGCCCCGTCGAACCGCCGGTGAAATACAGCGCCCCGACATCGCGCGGCGCCACGCCCGCGAGCCGCACCGTTTCGCGCGCGGCATCGACGATGCGTGCGGTATCGTCCCGACTCGCGTCGACGAGACGATCGGCGTCGAACGCGATCAGCAGATCCTCTTCCACGTCGTTCAGGTCGATCATCGTCTCCCCGCCCGCCGCGACGCCGATCTTCGCTTCTTCCGCGCGCGCCATCAGCGCATGCCCGAGCCGCTGCTCGACCACGCTCGTGAGCCGGTCGTACTGCCGCACGTCCTGGTACAGGTGCTTCATCAGCTTGAGCTCGCCGACGCGCTTCGGCGTGTAGACGGTGTTGATCAGGTGCCAGGTCGCGAGATCGAAATAGATCTTGTTCGGCAGCTCGCGCCCTTCCGGGTCGAGCGAACGGTAGCCGAATGCGGGCAGGATCGCCGCCAGCTCGACCCGCCGGTCGTAGTCGGTGCCCGCGACGTGCACGCCGTGGTGCGCCAGCACGTCGTCCTTGCGCTCGAGGCGCGCCATCCGTTCCGGCCCGACGCGCACCAGCGAGAAGTCGGACGTGCCGCCGCCGATGTCGGCGACGAGTACCAGACGCTCGGCCGGCTGGCGCGACTCGTAGTCGAACGCGGCGGCGATCGGTTCGTACTGGAAGTGAACGTCCGCGAAGCCGACCGATCGCGCGGCCGCCTCGAGCTGATCCTGCGCGAGACGGTCGGCGCGCGGATCGTCGTCGACGAAGAACACCGGCCGGCCGAGCACCGCGCGGCCGATCGGCGCGCGTGCGCGCGCTTCGGCCTTGCGTTTCAGGTGCGTCAGGAAGCGCGCGATGATTTCGGTGTACGCGATCGCACTGCCGTCGCCGAGATCGGTGGTCGTTTCCGCGAGCGGCGAGCCGAGGATGCTCTTCATTGAGCGCATCAGCCGGCCGTCGAAACCGTCGATATAGGAAGCCAGCGCCGCCCGGCCGTATTCGACCGTCTCTTCGTCGTTGTTGAAGAAGATCGCGGTGGGCAGCGTCAGGTGGTCGCCCTCGACGGGCGCGAGGCGCATGCCATCGCCGTCGGGCAGCGCCACGGCGGAATTGGACGTGCCGAAATCGATCGCGCAGTAAGTCATGGGAAATTGCCGCAGCAGGGCCGGCGCGAAAACGGAAAGGACGGGCTTTTTAACATGAAGCCCGCGCGATCACAACCGGGGCCGGCCACCGGTGCCGCGCAACGGGCGCCGGTGGCGACGGCGCGCGGCGTGGCGACGGCGCGCGGCGTGGCGCACCGGGAACATGCGCGGACAGGATGCGCGATGCAGCCTGCCCGCCTGCGGAGTCAGGCTGCCGCGTCGAAGCTCTTTTTCCACGCACCCGCGTAGACGACTTCGCCGATCGCATGGCGCGTGCGCGGTGCCTTTTCGCGATCGCGCAGCACGGGGTCGAGCTTGTCGACGTTGCCGTAGTGGCCGAGCGAGATGATCGACGCGATCGCGACGTCCGCCGGAATCGCGAACGCGTCGCGGAACGCCTTCGCGTCGAACCCGCTCATCTGGTGCGCGGCGAGGCCGAGCGCGTGCGCCTGCAGCACCAGCGACATCGCGGCGGCGCCGGCGTCGTACAGCGCGGTCGGCGCCGGCTCGCCCTTCGGCGTGAGCGTGTGCGCGGTGACCGCGATCAGCACCGGCGCCGGTGCATTCCAGCCCTGGTTGAACGGCACCAGCGTCGCGAACGCGCGTTTGAACGCGTCTTCATCCTGGGTGCGATCGAATACGATGAAACGCCACGGTTGCGCGTTGTACGCGGACGGGGCCCAGCGTGCCGCTTCGAGCACCGCGTGAAGATCGCCGGCGCTGACGGCTTCATCCGAATACGCGCGCGGGCTCCAGCGGCCCGCGATCAGATCGTGAATCGAAACAGTGGTGGGAGCAGGTTTGACAGACATGCGGTTCCTCGCTGACATCGATGAAGGGGCGCGAACGCCCGGCAAACCGCAAGCATACCCGCTTGAGCGACGGCGCGCCCGATCCTGCCGCGCTATGCAAATCTCCGTGCGTGCAATGGCCGGCCGCAGCGTGGGCGGCCGGTCGGACGCGCCCCGATCAGGCTGCCTGCGCCGCCGCGCGCGACGGGCCGCGGTTGATCCGCAGCACGATCAGCGCCCCGATGATGCACAGCCCGCCCGAGATCATCGACGCGATCGTATAGGTGCCGAGACTCGCGCGCAGCAGCCCCGCGCCGAGCGCCGCGAATGCCGCGCCGAGCTGGTGGCCGGCCACGATCCAGCCGAACACGACCGGCGCCGCGGCCTTGCCGAACACGTCGGTCGCGAGCCGCACGGTGGGCGGCACGGTTGCGATCCAATCGAGCCCGTAGAACATCGCGAACAGCGGCAGCCCGAAGAAGTCGATCCCGAACGCATGCGGCAGATAGATCAGCGACAGCCCGCGCAGCCCGTAATACCAGAACAGCAGCACGCGGTTGTCGTAACGGTCCGACAACCATCCCGACAGTGTCGTGCCGAACAGGTCGAAGATGCCCATCGCCGCGAGCAGCGACGCGCCCTGCACTTCGGTCATCCCGTAGTCGCTGCACATCGCGATCAGGTGCGTGCCGACATAGCCGTTGGTGCTCGCGCCGCAGATGAAGAAGCTGAAGAACAGCAGCCAGAAATCGCGCGAGCGGCTCGCCATCAGCAGCGTGCGGAACGCGACCGCGAGCGGGTTCTCCTTGGTCGCGTCGGGCGCGGGCGGCGCATCGGCCGGCTCGCCGTACGGGCGCAACCGCACGTCGGCCGGCCGCTCGGGCAGCAGGAACGCGACGAGCGGAATCACGATCGCGGCCGCCACCGCGACGACCAACACGACCGGCCGCCAGCCGTGGCGCTGCGCGATCGCCGCGAGCATCGGCAGGAACACGAGCTGGCCGGTGGCCGTGCTCGCGGTCAGGATGCCCATCACGAGGCCGCGCCGCGCATGGAACCAGCGCGTGACGAAGGTCGCGGACAGCGTCAGCGCGACGACGCCCGTCGAGCAGCCGACCATCAGCCCCCAGATCACGACCATCTGCCAGCTCTGCGTCATCATCGACGACAGCGCGACGCCCGCGCTCATCGTCACCAGCGCGGTGAGGATCGTCGGGCGCAGCCCGAAGCGCTGCATCGCGGCAGCCGCGAACGGGCCCGTCAGACCATACAGCGCGATGTTCACCGAAATCGCCAGCGAAATCGCCGCGCGGCTCCAGCCGAGCTCGCGTTCGAGCGGCACCATCAGCACGCTCGGCGTCGCGCGCGTGCCGGCTGCCGCCAGCAGGATCAGGAATACCACCGCCGCCGCGAGCCATCCGTAATGGAAGCGCCCTCTGATTCGTGTCACTGCCCAGTTCATCTTCGCGTTCTCCAGTTGGCGGTTGCGGTGCCATCGCACCTGCCCCGCCCCGACCAGGCCACCTCCGCCGCGCATTTCAACATCGGCTGACCCGGGCCGACGCTTGGCATTCGTCTGTTGATCCGGCCGCGATTGTTACCGACCGGTCACAAGTGTGTTGCGATCGTAGTTACCAGTCGGTAACATGTCAAGCAATCCATTACGTAGTCGAGGGTCATCATGTCGGGCATCGAGGTCGCCAAACCGCCGGCGCGGCGCACACGCCGGCCGATCGACGGCGCGACCGCGCAGGAGCACCTGCTGCGTGCCGCCGAGGAGCTGTTTTACAAGGAAGGCGTGCGCACGGTCGGCGTCGAGGCGGTGGTGGAACGCGCGGGCGTCAACAAGATGAGCCTGTACCGGCAGTTCTCGTCGAAGGACGAGCTGATCCTCGCGTATCTGGAACGCATGGACGCGTGCTTCTTCGAGCGGCTCGACACGAGCGCCGCGAAGCATCCGGGGCAGCCGAAGGCGCAGTTGATCCAGTACTTCGTCGATCTCGCCGAGCGCGCGACGCAAAAGGACTATCGCGGCTGCCCGTTCGTCAACGTCGCCGCCGAATTCCCGGATGCGTCGCACCCGGCGCGCGAACGCGTCGCGCAGAACAAGGAACAGCTGATGAAACGGCTCGTCGCGCTGTGCGAAGGCGCCGGCGCACGGCAGCCGAAGGCGCTCGCCGATGCGCTCGCGCTGGTGGTCGAAGGCATCTACGCGGCGAGCCAGACCTACCGGCACGGCGAAACGCCGATCGGCAGCGCGCCCGCGCTCGTCACGCAGTTGATCGAAGCCGCCTGCGCGTGACGGGCCGCGCGGGTTCGTCTGCGGCGCGCCCCGCTACAATGCAGCCCTCATAGCCCTTCCGCCCGACTGGTATCACGATGACCGACACCCGCCCCGACTCGCACGACGACATCCTCGCCGCCACGCGGCACTGGCTCGCGCGCGCGGTGATCGGGCTCAATCTGTGCCCGTTCGCGAAAAGCGTCTACGTGAAGGAACAGGTGCGCTACGCGATCAGCGAAGCGACGACCCTGGAGGACGCGCTCGCCGAACTCGAAACCGAGCTGCGCTTGCTCGACGCGGCGGACCCGCAGCAGATCGATACGACGCTCGTGATCTACCCGCATGCGTTCGCCGATTTCGTCGACTACAACGATGCGCTGTTCTTCGCCGAGCGGCTCGTTCAGCAATTGCGGCTCGACGGCGTGCTGCAGATCGCGAGCTTCCATCCGCAATACCAGTTCGACGGCACCGAACCCGACGACATCGAGAACTACACGAACCGCGCGCCGTATCCGATCCTGCACCTGCTGCGCGAGGACAGCATCGCGCGCGCGGTCGACGCGTTCCCGGACGCGTCCGCGATCTACGAAAAGAATCAGGAAACGCTGCGCCGCCTCGGCCACGAAGGCTGGCGCGAATGGATGCGCCGGCCGGGCGACGACGTGTGACGTGTGCCGCGCGGGCGCCATGCCCGCGCACCCGCGCCGTCAGCCTTCGGCCGGCTCGACGGCGGCGTCGCCCGCCGCAGCGGCTTGCGCGACGAAGAAGCGCTCGTTCAGCTCGGCGAGCCCGAACATCCCGAGGATCTCGTTGAGCCGCTCGCCGGGCTTGCGGCGCGGCAGGTTCTTGTACTGCGCGATGATCAGCTCGTTCTTCATCGAATGCTCCCAGCCGACCAGCTCGGTCACGCTGACCTGGTAGCCGTGCGCCTCGAGCTGCAGGCAGCGCAGCACGTTGGTGATCTGGCTGCCGAATTCGCGCGTATGCAGCGGGTGCCGCCACACCTCGGTCAGCGCATTCGCGAGCGACTTGCCCTTGTTCTTGCGCAGCACGCCCGCGACTTCCGCCTGACAGCACGGCACCAGCACGATGTGCTGCGCGCGCTTCGCGAGCGCAAAGCGGATCGCGTCGTCGGTCGCCGTGTCGCACGCGTGCAGCGCGGTGACGACGTCGACCGTGTCGGGCAGTTGCGGTGACGTGATCGAATCGGCGACCGACAGGTTCAGGAACGACATGCCGCCGAACCCGAGCCGCGCGGCGAGCTCGGTCGAGCGCGTGACGAGTTCCTCGCGCGTCTCGATGCCGTACACGTGCGACGCGAACGCCGGCGTGCCGTGCCCCGGCTGCTGCTTGAAGAACAGGTCGTACAGGATGAAGCCGAGATACGACTTGCCGGCACCGTGATCGACGAGCGTCACGTGGCCTTTGTCGGCCTGCACGCCGGCGAGCAGCGGCTCGATGAACTGGAACAGGTGATAGACCTGCTTCAGCTTGCGGCGACTGTCCTGGTTCAGCTTGCCGTCGCGGGTGAGGATGTGCAGTTCCTTCAGCAGCTCGACGGACTGCTCCGGGCGGATTTCGTGGGTCTTGTTCGACATCGTGAAGCGCCGCCGGGCCACGGTCGGTCGACCACGGCCCGGCGGCGGAAATTCGTGAGGAATGGCGACAGTTTACCGAAAATACGCGGTCAGGCCCGGGCGCCGAGCCGCCACAGCGACGTGACCTCGGCGCGACGCGCCGCATGCAGCGGATCGTCGGCGTCCGTCGACTTCGGGTGCGCGGGCCGGATGTCGTCGCGGCCGAGCACGACGAGGCCGGCTTCGTCGATCCATTGCAGCAGGATTTCGCGCGGCCGCAGGCCGAGATGCTCGGCGAAATCGGACAGGATCAGCCAGCCTTCACCGCCCGGCTCCAGGTGCGCGGCCAGCCCGGCTAGGAAACCGCGCAGCATGCGGCTGTCGGGATCGTAGACCGCGTATTCGATCGGCGCGCTCGGCCGGGCCGGCACCCACGGCGGATTGCAGACCACGAGCGGCGCCCGGCCGGCCGGAAACAGATCGGCCTCGACGATCTCGACCTGGCCCGCATGACCGAGCCGCGCGACGTTCTCGCGCGCACAGGCGAGCGCGCGCGAATCCTGGTCGGTCGCGACGATACGCTCGACGCCGCGCGACGCGAGCACCGCCGCGAGCACGCCGGTGCCCGTGCCGATATCGAACGCGAGCGACGTCGCCGGCAGCGGCGCACGCGCGACGAGCTCCACGTATTCGCCGCGCACCGGCGAAAACACGCCGTAGTGCGGATGGATCGGCGCGCCGCCGAGCGCCGGGATCGGCACGCCCTTCTTGCGCCACTCGTGCGCGCCGACGAGGCCAAGCAGTTCGCGCAGCGACACGACCGACGGCGCGCCGCCGGGACCGTACGCCTCCTCGCAGGCCGCACGCACGTCGGGCGCACGGCGCAGCGGGATCGTGTAATCGGCGTCGAGCGGGATCAGCAGCATGCCGAGCGTGCGGGCGCGCTGCGATTGCGCGAGACGATGCAGGTTGAATGCTTCGACGCCGGCCGCGGCTTTCGCCTTCTTCGGCTTGCGTTCGACACGGCGCGCCATCGCCTGCACGAGCTGGCGCGCATTCTGAAAGTCGCCCTGCCAGACGAGCGCGGTGCCCTCGCAGGCGAGACGGTAGGCCGCGTCGGCGGTGAGGCGGTCGTCGGCGGGCACCGCGCGCTTCAGCGGTTGCACGCCGGCTTCGGAGCGCCAGCGCACGGCATGATCGACGCCGTCGGCGTCGGTCCAGTGGAAAACGGGGGAATCGGTCACGCGAACTCGGTTACGGTTGGCTTCAGCGGCGGCGAGAATTCGCCGCGCGGACCACACCATACCGCGCTTTGCCCGACCCGGCAAAACGGGCGCCGCGACGGCCGCCCGAGAGCGTTCGCCGCGGCGCAATCGTCGATCAGCCGAGATCGACGGTTTCCGCAATGGGCGCATCGCGCTTGACGGCCGCGATGCCGTTCTCGCGGCCTTGCACGGTTTTGTACGTCTCGCTCGTGCCGATGATCTGATGGTTGGCTGCCTTCAGATTGAACATCGGTTCACCGTTGTGCGCTCGTAGCGCTCGTCGAGCGGCGCATTTTCCCGCACGGACGCGATCCCGTTCCTCGCGCCGCTTTTCTCCTCGTACCGCTCGCTCGCGAGGATGATCTCGCCGTTCGCCGACTTCAGGTGGAAGTAGTACTGGCCGTTCACGGCCTTCTTGAGCTCGAATTTTGCCGCCATGGATTTCCCCTAAAAGAATGTCCGACCCTCGGACATCGACAAGTGTAAGGGGACGCGCCGACCAAAATCGAGATTCCACGGAAATAAGCATTAAAGACTGTCAAATAGTGAATTTTCAGACACATTTGACCGACGTTGAATTCAGACCGAACGGCCTACCCGCCCCACCCCGGCATGGTCGGCAGGCGCAGCGTGCCCGCATCGTTGAAGTGCACGGTGCCCAGCATGCTGCCGGCGAGCCGGCCGCGCAGCGCGTACGGCAGCTCGCCGTTCGCGGCCGCGCCGGGCAGGTTCCACGCCTGCCGCGCGGCCGCGAAGGCCGACACCGAAACCGGCACGTCGAGCACGGCCTCGCCAAACCGCGGCACGGTGCCCGCCCGATCGCTGACGCCGCTCGCGAACGGCGTGCCGTTCAGGTCGAGCGCGACCGAGATGCCGTCGTAGTCGATCGGCGCATCGTTCGGATTCTGCACGCGCAACTTCAGGCTGAAGCGCATCTCGAGGCCCTGCCCGACGAGCGGGTCGAGCCCGGCGACCGACACGCGCACCGGCTCGCGCGTGAACCCTGCACAGCCGCCGAGCAGGAACACGGCCGCGAACAGCAGCAACACGGTGCGCAGCGGCGCGATATGGAACAGGGCTCGTGGCATGGGACAGTCTCCTCGCGGCAATCGGTGAACGGGTCGTCGATGCATTGTACCGACCATGCCAACCGTCACCGGGTTTCGTAGTTTTTGCAGCACCGCAAGATCGTTAATAGATTAAAACTACGAAATTACCGGCTAAACGGAAAGCGCATTAATGACTTTCAGCATTCAATGAAGCGCCCGGAATTCAATAGATGCTCTTTCTAAATTTTTCATTTCCTTTACCCAAAACCATCAAGTATATTTACGCATCCTTGGAGCAAGCCGACAAACCTTGAAGCCGCATGACGGCGAATTTACGGGATGGCGACACGCTGTCCTTCCGTCCTGCGGACTGGCCCGGCCAGCCCCGTAGGTCGTCGGTTCAAAGGGATTGCGCGCCCGCGTCGGGCGTGCGGCCCCGTGTCGTGCGCGCGAAATCAATTCAGTACAACACGCGCCCGGCCATTTTGAACCGGCCAGTTAACCGACATCCGGAAAATCCAGAGGGGGCAGTAAACCATGATTACCTTTACGTAGTCGGCCGCCGTCTTTTCGAATAATCCGTCATTGGCATTTTTTCGCTGTTGATTAAACGGCGAGGGGATTGCTTTTGCCGGCGTTTTCGCAGCACTGAACGATTCTTTCAACAATCGAGGTTTCAGTCATGTCGATTCATATTCGCAAGATGCGTTATCTGCCGCTCGTCGCCGCACTCGCGCTCGCCGGGTGCGGCGGCGACGACGGCGGTGCGGGCTCCGCTTCCGCGCTCAGCTCCGCCGGCGCGCCGCATACCAGCTCGTCGCCCGCCGTCACCGCGCCGCCGAGCGCATCGAACGTCGACAAGAGCGTCTCGCCTGTCGAATTGCCGGACACCGTGGTGCCCGTGAACTACCGGCTGTGGTTCCGCCCGAACGACGCGCTGAACGCGTTCGACGGCCGCGCCGACGTCGAAATCAAGGTGCTGAAGCCGGTCAACAACATCGTGATCGCCGGCCACCGGATCAAGTTCACCAACGGCCGCATCACGCTGCAGCCGGGCAACATTCAGCTGATCGCGACGCCGCAGGACAAGGGCGACTTCTATCAGTTGCGCCCCGTCGCCGGCACGATCGCGCCGGGCAACTATTCGCTGCACATGGAGTGGTCGGGCATCATCAACTTCAAGTCGTACGACGATCCGGCCACGCAGACGGGCGGCAGCTGCGGCGACGATCCGTATCCGGGCTGCTCGGCCGCGGAAGGCGTGTTCCGCGTCGACCTGAAGGGCACCGACGGCAAGACGAGCGGCGCGATCCTGACGCAGGGCGAAACCAACCTGTCGCGCCAGTGGTTCCCCGGCTGGGACGAGCCGGCGTTCCGCCCGACCTATGAAGTGACGGCCGAAGTGCCGCAAAGCTGGCGCGTCGTGTCGAACGCGGCCGAGAAGCCGTCGACCAACGTCGGCGGCGGCTACAAGCTCGTGCAGTTCGAGAAGACCCCGCCGATGCCGTCGTACCTGCTGTTCTTCGGCGGCGGCCTGTTCGACACTTACGAGGACGACTTCACGAGCCCGCTGCCGGGCGGCAAGGGCGGCCTGCACCTGCGTGTGTTCACGCCGCCGGGCATGAGCGAGTGGGCGAAGCCGGCGATGGACCGCACCAAGCAGGCGCTCGACTACTACTACCGCTACACGGGCATCCCGCTGCCGCTCACGAAGTTCGACACGGTAGCCGCGAACGATGCGTTCAAGGATCAGAAGGACCTGAACTTCGGCGGGATGGAGAACTGGGGCTCGATCCTCGAGTTCGCCGACGACATCCTGCCGCAGCCGGGCCAGCCGATGTCGCACTACGGCAACGAAGTACTGACGCACGAAGTGGCGCACCAGTGGTTCGGCGATCTCGTGACGACCGACTGGTGGGACAACGTGTGGCTCAACGAATCGTTCGCGACGTTCTTCGAGACGAAGACGACGATCCAGTTCTTCCCCAACGAGTTCAGCTGGCTCGACCAGGTGAAGAACAAGTATCGCGTGATCAATCGCGACATCGGCCCGAACGCGTTCCCGGTCGCGCCGAACTTCAACGACTGGGCGTCGAACGACTTCGTGCTGAGCGCCAGCGCGTTCACGTACGACAAGGGCGGCCACGTGCTGAAGACGCTCGAGAACTATCTCGGCGAGCAGACGCTGCGTAAGGGCCTGCAGCAGTACCTGGTCGACTACTCGTTCGGCAACGGGACGCCGAAGCGTCTGTGGGATGCGCTGTCGAAGGAAAGCGGCCAGGCGGTCGGCCCGATCGGCGATAGCTACGTGCGTCAGACCGGCGTGCCGCTGATCTCGCTCGACACGCAGTGCGACCTGACGAAGAACCAGACGGTCGTCACGCTGAAACAGCAGCCGTTCCCGAACAAGAACGCGTATCCGGGCCTGCAGTGGACGGTGCCGATCACGCTCGCGTACGGTCAGGGTCTCGCGAAACGCACGACGCTCGCGCTGAAGGATACGCAGGCGCAGACGCGAATCGAAGGCTGCACGGGCGTGGTCGCCGATCCGAGCGGTCTCGATTACTACGTCGTGAACTACAGCGACACGGCCTGGAGCGGGCTGCTCACGCAGGTGAACAGCTCGACCGATCCGGTGCTGCTGGCGAACCTGAAGAGCGAAGCGGCGCTGCTCGTCGCGAACAACCTCGCGCCGGCTTCGCGCTCGACGTCGATCGGTTCGGTCGCTTCGCCGGCCGCGATGAAGCTGCGCCAGACGCCGACCTTCGGCGGCATCGAAGCGGTGACGAAGGAACGTCCGGCACGGCAATACCAGGGCCTCTTCAAGCCGCGCAAGGTAGTGACGCAGTAACGGTGCGCGTCCGGCCGGTACCGCGCGACCCGCGGCGCCGGCCGGCGTACCGGTTTCTCCGACCTGTTGACGGGCCTCGCATGCGAGGCCCTTTTTTCATGGGGCGCGGCGTGCGCCCGCCGTCACGCCCACGCGGCGTCCCACGCCGGCTGCGCGAACCACGTGGCGAGGAACGCGACGAGCCGCGACGTGCGCGCACTGCCGCGCGCGTGCTGGCGCAGCACGTGAATCGTCGCCGGCTCGGGCGCCGCCGCGTACTGCGGCAGCAGCGCGCGCAACCGTCCGTCGCGCAGCGCGTCCGCCACGAGCCAGGTCGGCAGGTGCGCGAGACCGAGCCCGTCGATGGCCGCCTCGAGCAACGCTTCCGAATGATTGCTGCGAAACCGCGGTTGCGCCGGCACGTGACGGCGCTCGCCGAAGCGCCACGCGCCGGGCGGCGGCGCGCCATGCCACGCGAGACAGTCGTGGCCGCCGAGCGCGTCGGGCGATGCGGGCTCCCCGCACCGTGCGAGATAGGCCGCGCTCGCGCACAGCACGCGCCGCTGCGGCGCCAGCACCGTCGCGACGAAACGCGTGTCCTCGAGCGGGCCGATGCGCACCGCGAGATCGACGTCGGAGCCGAGCCGCGCGCCCTGCAGGTCGACCATGCTGTCGGTCAGCACGAGGTCGACCTGCAGCGCCGGATAGCGCTGCATGAACGCGGCCAGCGCGGCCATCAGGTGCCGCCGTCCGAAGGGCGCCGGACAGTCGACACGCAGCAGCCCGCCCGGTTCATCGTGCTGGCTGTGCAGGTCTTCCTGCAAGCCGCGCAGCTCAGCCAGCATCCGGGTCGCGCGCCCGTACAGCAGTTGCCCGGCCTCGGTCGGCCGCAGCGCGTGCGTGGTGCGATGCAGGAGACGGATGCCGAGCTGCGTCTCGAGCCGGTCGATGCGCCGCGTGACCGACGACGCGGCAACGCCGAGCCGGCGCGCGGCCGCCGAGAAGCTCTGCTGGTCGACCACGTCGACGAACAGCGCGAGATGCGGGGAAAGGAAGTCGTCCATTCGTGAGCCTGCGATTTTTGGCTATGCGGAAAACGCAAAGCAATCATCCGCCTTTGCACGTTTCCGCGTCAAACCGGGCCCACTAGACTGCATTCACCGGTTTCATCCGCCGCACGCGCCGGCCCGCCGGGCCGGGCGGCCGCCATCGTTCATGGAGATCATCATGCGCAGCATCCGCTTCGACACCCCCGCCGCCGACATCGAGTCGCTCGACGCGCGCGTGCGGGACATCGCCCCGCCCGTACCGGCCGACGGCCAGATGCTGATCGAGGTGCGCGCGGCCGGCGTGAACCCGAGCGACGTGAAGGCCGCGCTCGGCCGCATGCCGCATGCGGTGTGGCCGCGCACGCCGGGGCGCGACTGGGCCGGCATCGTGCGCAGCGGCCCCGACAACTGGATCGGCGCGCCGGTGTGGGGCTCGGGCGGCGATCTCGGCGTCGGGCGCGACGGTTCGCATGCGGAATGGCTCGTGCTGGACGCCGCGCACGTGCGCCGCAAGCCGGGCGTGCTGACGCTCGAAGAGGCGGCCGGCGTGGGCGTGCCGTTCGTCACCGCATACGAGGGCCTGCGCCGGGCCGGCATGCCGACGGCCGACGACGTCGTGCTCGTGTTCGGCGCGAACGGCAAGGTCGGCCAGGCCGCGATCCAGCTCGCCACCGCGCGCGGCGCGACCGTGATCGGCGTCGAGCGCGGGCCCGGCGACTATCGCGGCCATGCGTCAGGCGACGTTTCCATGATCGACGCATCGAGCCGGACGGTGGCCGACGCGGTACGCGAATTGACCGGCGGCCACGGCGCGGACATCGTCTACAACACGGTCGGCAGCCCGTATTTCGAAGCGGCGAACGCGTCGATGGCGATCGGCGCGCGGCAGATCTTCATCTCGACGATCGAGCGCAGCGTGCCGTTCGACATCTTCGCGTTCTATCGCGGCCAGCACACGTTCGTGGGCATCGATTCGCTGCAGCTCGGCCCGGCCGCGGTCGCGCAGATCCTCGATACGCTCGCGCCCGGCTTCGGCAACGGGACGCTGCGCCCGTTCCCGATCGGCGACGACTACGTGTACCCGCTCGAGCATGCGCACGACGCGTATCGCGCGGTGCTGGCCGGTGCGCGCGAGCGCGTCATCCTCAAGCCCTGACACCGGACCTTACGGGAGACCGCCATGATGGATTACGTGACCTCGCTCGCGGTGGGCGTCGGTGTCGGTGTGTTGTACGCGCTGCTGCACGTGCGCTCGCCGGCCCCGCCGCTCGTTGCGCTCGTCGGCCTGCTCGGGATGGTGATCGGCGAACGCGCGATCGCGCTGCTGCGTTGATGCGCTGCTGCGTTGATGCGTTGATGCGTCGCCCGATGGCGCGCTAGCGATCGTCGCGGCGCCGGAACGCCCACCACGCGGCCAGCGCGGTGAAGCCGGCAACGAGCAGCACCATCAGCCAGAAGCCGTGCTTGTTCTCCGAGAACGGCACGCCGCCGACGTTCATCCCGAAGAAGCCGGCGACGATGTTGATCGGCAGCGCGATCACGGTGACGAGCGTCAGCGTGAACAGCGTCCGGTTGTTCTGCTCGTCGAGGCGCGAACCGATCTCTTCCTGCAGCAGCTTGATGCGCTCGTTGAGCCCCGCCAGATCGGCGAGCACCAGCGAGAACTCTTCGGTCGACTCGCGCAGCTCCTGCACGTCTTCGGTATGCAGCCACGCGGGCGGCTTCGCGAGCAGCCGGAAGATCGAGCCGGGCTCGGGCGCGAGCATGCGCTGCAGGCGCGTCAGCGTGCGGCGCATCGCGCCGAGCTCGATGCGGCTCGACGTGAGCCGCTGCGACAGGAAGCGATCCTCGATGCGGTCGACGTCGACGCTCGTGCGCCGCATGATCTGGATCAGCAGGTCGGCCTGGTCGCGCAGCAGGTGCACGAGCAGCTCCGCGGGCGAGCGGAACTGCTCGCCGTCGCGCACGCACGCGCGCAGCGTGTCGACCGAGCGCAGCGGCTTGAGCCGCGCGGTCACCATGATGCGCCGCTCGACGTGGACGAACAGCGTCGCGATCTCCGACGGCGTGAGCTCGAGGTTGAACATCACGTCGTTGACGATCGCGCGCAACGCGCCGTCTTCCTGCTCGATGCGCGTCGAGCGCGAGCCTTCATGCAGGAATTCGAAGAAGCTGTCGGGCAACCCGAGATGCGTGCGCATCCAGCGCTCGCTCGCGCCGTGCGCCAGATTGAAATGCAGCCAGACGAAATCGCCCGATGCGGCCGCGCCGTGCTCGCGGCAGGTGCGCAGCCATGCGGCGGCCGCGTCGGCATCGAGCATCGCGCCGGCGCCGCCCGGATCGAAGCGGAATCCGCACACCATGCCGGACGTGTCGGCGCCGTAAGTCTGTACGATCAGGTCCATCGTGTCGAAGGTGGTGCGGCGCGCGGCGCGCCGCACATCGCAGGTCGCGGGCCCGCGCCGGGAAAAGAAAGGAGACGTATGCCCGACGGGCGTGACGCGCTCGTGACAGTGTCACACGGCATCATACCGGCAGCGTCTCCTGCCCCAAAAACAACGCGCCGCCCACTGGGCGGCGCTGACAGGAAAGACCCTCGTGACGCGCGCGGCACGCGTTACTGCCGCGTCTCCGACTGCGCGGCGCTCGGGCACGCGGGGTCCTTGCCCCAGTGGCCGTCGCACACGCGCCAGCGGCACAGCTGATCCTCGAAGAAACCGCGCTCCGAACACGCCTTCACGCGCGACGCCAGCGAGCCGCCGGTCGTTGCCGACGCCTTGGTCGGCACGGCCTGCGCCTTCTCGGCGGCGAGTTTCTTGTCGGCCGGCTTCGTGCGCGCGACGAGCGCGGCAAGCAGATCGGCATCCGGATCGTCCTTCCCGGCCGCCTTCGCGGTTCGGGTCGGCGTCGCTTCGCGGCGCTTCTTCGCCTGCGCGAGCTCGGCCTGCTGTTCCTTGCGATGCTTGCGGGCTTCGGCCTTCGTGTCGGCCTTCGTATCGGCCTTCGCCTCGGTTTTCGTGTCGGTCTTGCCGTGAGCGGCGACCTTCGTGCTCTTCGACGCGTCGGCCTTCGCCGTCTTGGTCGTCGCCGCTGCGGCGGCCGCGGTTGCGGCGACGCCAGCCGCGGCCGCCGTGCCCGAGCCATCGTCGGCGCCGTTGGCGAGCGCGCGCGACAGCCGGCTGTTGTCCGCCGCGGAGGCAGCGGAAGCCGATGCGGATGCAACGGTCTGGGACGCCGAGTCGTCGTTGACGATCGTGGCCGGTTGCGCGGCCGATGCGGCGGACGCGCCGTTCTGCGCGACCTGCACGGCGGCGCCGCTGGCCGGCGCGGCCTTGTCCGGCGCAGCCGCCGCGGGTGCCGTCGCGGCCGCCACCGCGACGTGCGGTTCGCCCGATGACTGCTGCATGCGCCACGCGCCCCAGCCGCCGACGGCCACGACCAACGCCACCACGGCGGCGATCGGCGCCTTCAGCGAACGGCGCGGCGGCTCGGCGGGCGGCGTGACACGCCCTTCCAGATCCGCGAGAATGCGCGACTGCCGAGGTCCTCCCTCGCCTGCCGGTTTAGTATCGGACAGCAGGCTGGGCGGAGTTTTCGAATTTGAATTTTCCGGCGCACTCATTCAGCGTCTCATTGAATCCTGGTTTAATTCACCGCGATAATATAGCCCGGCCTCTCGAAGCAGCCTGATTCTAAGAGCAAGCATTGCAAAACACAATCAATTCCAATTTCCGGGGATTTCTTTGATTGCCGTCGCACTCGTCGCCTATTTCACCCTCGCCGTCGCCGTTGCGGCACTGTTGCTTTTACCGGGTATCCGCGCGACCGTTTTCGAATCCGTGGCCCAGTTTCACGGCCGTCTGACGC
The DNA here is from genome assembly GCF_001319805.1 of Burkholderia sp. E168m22. Taxonomy (NCBI): domain Bacteria; kingdom Pseudomonadati; phylum Pseudomonadota; class Betaproteobacteria; order Burkholderiales; family Burkholderiaceae; genus Burkholderia; species Burkholderia sp. E168m22. Next base: position 66,022 of record NZ_BBSK01000063.1, on the reverse strand, counting down.
GCCGTGCGAACGAGCGCGCCGCACGCACGCGCAGTCAAATTGTTAAATCGGCAACCGTGACGCGCGGCGCATTAAGCGACGTGCAAAATTTACTGGTTCGGCGGCGCTTGATGATTATGGTGTCGGCAGGTATTCTTGCGACGCCGCCATTGGTGGCCATTGCGTTACGCGGTCGGCAATTATTTCAGTACGACGACACGGCGCGCGTGCCCGACGAGAAGATCGCCGCGCTGTTGCAGGGCGAACAACTCGTGCCGCCGCCGCCGTTGCCGCCGGAAGTCTTTGCCACGAAGGAAGTCGAACAGATCCGCCCGGCGCTCAAGGATGCAAGCCGCGACTGGAACCTGCTGGACCCGGATTTCCGTACGCGTTTGCTGCTGGTCTACAAGATCATGCACGAACAACATGGCTATGAAATGGCGCTGCTGGAAGGCTACCGGAGCCCGGAACGACAGAACCGGCTCGCGCAGATGGGCACGAACGTGACCAATGCCGCGGCCTTCCAGAGTTATCACCAGTTCGGGTTGGCGGCCGACAACGCATTCCTGCGCGACGGCAAGCTGGTCATTTCCGAGAAAGATCCGTGGGCGATGCGCGGCTACCAGTTGTACGGCCAGGTCGCCGAGCAAGTCGGCCTGACCTGGGGCGGCCGATGGAAAATGATGGATCTCGGGCACGTGGAATACCATAAACCCGGTTTTAAACTGGGACGCGGCAGCTAGTCAGGGCTGCCGGACAAGAAATAATGAGGGCGGCATGGGGCTTTTTAATCACCCGGCAGGAAACGATTTGGGCGGCGCAAACAATCGGGCATTCCGGTGCGCGATTTTTTCCGGCCGCCGCTTCCGTTTTAAATCTCACAGCGTCCTTTCGTTAATGCGCGCGCCTTCTCCGATGCCGCGGGCGCATTGATGCCAGCCTCCTTCACCCCGTTTGACAGCATGGCGACACATCGCGGCGCCACCCTTGCCGCTCGGCGCGCCTGCGTCGCCTCACCGAATCGCACCGGAACCTGAACGTCCTATGCAACGCATCCTCAACGTGCTGACTCATCCGCGTACGCTCTCGATCGTCGGGATCGTCGCGCTAGCGGCCATTCTGTTCATCGTCGCCGACATGCTGCAGCTGCCGCTCCTGTGGGCGGCGCTCGCGTTCGCGGCGGTCCTCGCGCTGTGGCTCGTCGTCGCGCTATGGCGCCGCTGGCGCGTGAAGCGCGCGAACCAGCAGCTCGGCCAGGTGCTGGAAGAGCAGGCGGAAACCGGCAAGATCGCCGCACCGGCCGCCGCCGCGCTCGCGCCGGACGCGAAGACGGCCGACCTCGACGTGCTGCGCACGCGCCTGTCGGATGCGGTGAAGACGATCAAGACGTCGAAGATCGGCCAGGTGTCGGGCGGCTCCGCGCTGTACGAACTGCCGTGGTACATCGTGATCGGCAACCCAGCCGCGGGCAAGAGCAGCGCCGTGCTCAATTCCGGCCTGCAGTTCCCATTCGCGGACAAGAACAGCGCCGTGATCCACGGCATCGGCGGCACGCGTAACTGCGACTGGTTCTTCACGACCGAAGGGATCCTGCTCGATACGGCCGGCCGCTATTCGGTGCACGAGGAAGACCGTAGCGAGTGGCTCGGCTTCCTCGGGCTGCTCAAGCGCTACCGTCCGAAGGCGCCGATCAACGGCATCATCGTCACGGCCAGCATCGCCGAACTCACCGGCAATCGCCCCGAATTCGCGATCAACCTCGCGAAGAACCTCCGTCAGCGCGTTCAGGAGCTGACCGAAAAGCTGGAAGTGTTCGCGCCGGTCTACGTGATGTTCACGAAGGCCGACCTGATCACCGGCTTCACCGAATTCTTCAGCAGCAGCGACAAGCACGAGTACGACCGCGTGTGGGGCGCCACCCTGCCCTACGAACCCGACGACAAGCGTGACGTCGTCGCGCAGTTCGACACGCACTTCGAGGAACTCTACGAAGGGCTGAAGGAAATCAGCGTCGCGCAGCTGTCGCTGTCGCGCGGCAACCAGCTGTCGCCGGGCCAGTTGAGCTTTCCGCTCGAATTCTCGACGATCAAGCCGTCGCTGCGCGCGTTCCTCGCGACGCTGTTCGAGAACAACCCGTTCCAGTACAAGCCGATCTTCCGCGGCTTCTACTTCACCAGCGCACTGCAGGAAGGCGAAACCAACAGCGCGGCCGCGCAGCGCATCGCGCACCGCTTCGGCCTCGACGGCAGCGCGCTGCCGAAACCGCACAGCGCGTTCTCGAAGAACGGCTTCTTCCTGCGCGACCTGTTCTCGAAGGTGATCTTCGCGGACCGCCAGACGGTGCGCCAGTTCGCGAGCCCGACCAAGACGCGGCTGCGCTACGCGACCTTCTTCGGCTTCGTCGCGGCGCTCGCGCTGGCGTTGGGCGGCTGGACCTGGTCGACGATCGGCAACCAGCAGCTCGTCGCGAACGTGCAGGCCGACCTCGACAACGTCACGCGCCTGCAGCAGGGCCGCAACGACCTGCAGTCGCGCCTGCAGGCGATGGACATCATCGAGGACCGGATCGAGCAGCTCGAACAGTTCCGCCGCGACAAGCCGCTGTCGGTGTCGCTCGGCCTGTACCAGGGCGACCGTCTCGAGCAGCACCTGCTGACCGAGTACTACAACGGCGTGCGCCAGATCCTGCTGGCCCCGGTGTCGCAGAACCTCGCGTCGTTCATGAAGGACGTGAACGCGCACCCCGAGCAACTCGTGCCGATGACGCGCCCGCCCGAATCGGGCGCCGTGCAGGGCGGCACGCTGCCGGTCTCGACGAACGCGGCAGGCGCCGCGCCGCAAGCGGGCGCGATGCTGGCCGCGTCCGGCACCGCGCCGGCCGCCGCCCCGCAACAGGCGGCCGCGCCGCAGGGCGGCCTCTACAGCGACGCGTCGCCGACCAACGTGCAGGACGCATACAACGCGCTGAAGACCTACCTGATGCTGTCCGACAAGCGTCACGTCGAACAGGCGCACCTGACCGACCAGCTCGCCCGCTTCTGGCGCGGCTGGCTCGAGACGAATCGCGGCAACATGCCGCGCGACGAGATGATCCGGAGCGCCGAGCGCATGATCTCGTTCTACCTGTCGCGCGTGAACGACGACGACTGGCCGATGATCGACGCGAACCTCGCGCTCGTCGACCAGACCCGCGAGAACCTGCGCCGCGTCGTGCGCGGCATGCCGGCCCGCCAGCGCGTCTACGAGGAGATCAAGGCCCGCGCATCGACCCGCTTCGCGCCGATGACCATCGCGCGCATCGTCGGCGACGGCAACCAGGGGCTCGTGGCAGGCAGCTATGCGATTCCGGGCACGTTCACGCGCGAAGCGTGGTTCGACTACGTGCAGCCGGCGATCCGCGATGCGGCGACCAAGGAGCTGCAGGCGAAGGACTGGGTGCTCAACACGTCGACGCAGGACGACCTGACGCTCGAGGGCAGCCCCGAGCAGATCCAGAAGACGCTCGTCGGCATGTACAAGACCGAGTACGCGCAGCACTGGCAGAAGTTCATGCAGGGCATCGCGGTACAGGGCTTCACCAGCTTCGGCCAGGCCGTCGACGGGATGAACCGTTTGGGCGACCCGCAGGATTCGCCGATCCGCAAGATCCTCGAGACCGCGTACGACCAGACGTCGTGGGACAACCCGTCGCTCGCGAACGTGACGATCAAGAAGGCGCAGACGGGCGTCGTGAACTGGGTCAAGCAACTGTTCACGCGCTCGCAGGCCGGCCAGATGGCGGCAGCCAACATCGACATCAACGGCAATCCGGCCGAGGTGCCGATGGGTCCGATCGGCCAGGAATTCGTCGGGCTCGCGCGGATCGTCGCGACGCATGACGGCACGTCGATGCTCAAGGGCTACATGGAGTCGCTGTCGAAGGTCCGCACGCGCTTCAACGTGATCAAGAATCAGGGCGATCCGGGACCGGGCGCGCGCCAGCTGATGCAGCAGACGCTCGACGGCAACGGGTCGGAACTCGCCGATTCGCTGAAGCTCGTCGACGAGCAGATGCTGACGGGCCTGACCGATTCGCAACGCAAGTCGCTGCGCCCGCTGCTGGTGCGGCCGCTGATGCAGGCGTTCGCGGTCGTGATCCAGCCGGCCAGCGCCGAAGTCAACAAGGTGTGGAACGCGCAGGTCTACCAGCCGTTCCAGAGCTCGCTCGCGACCAAGTACCCGTTCGCGGCGAACGCGAAGGTCGAGGCCGGCGCCGGCGAGATCGCGCAGGTGTTCGGTCCGGACGGCTCGATCGCGAAGTTCGTCGGCACGACGCTCGGGCCGCTCGCGGTGCGCCGCGGCGACACGCTCGCCGCCCGCACGTGGGGCGACATGGGCATCGGGCTCACGCCGGACTTCACGAACGGCTTCGCACGCTGGGTCGCGCCGCTCGCGGGCGGCGCCGCCGGCAGCGCGGCCGCGTCGGCCGAACCGCAGACCGTGTTCCAGATCCTGCCGCAACCGAGCACGGGCACGACGGAATACACGATCGCGATCGACGGCCAGCAGCTGCGCTACCGCAACACGCCGCCGCAGTGGACCAACTTCGTGTGGCCAAACCCGCAGGGCGCGCCGGGCGCGACGCTGTCCGCGACGACCTTCGACGGCCGCACGGTGCAGCTCGTCAACGAGCCGGGCCGCTACGGTCTCGAGAAGCTGATCAACTCGGCGCAGCGCAAGCGCCGTCCGGACGGCACCTTCGACCTGACGTGGGCACAGGGCAGCGTGAACGTGTCGGTGACGATGCGCATCATCAGCACGTCGCAACCGTCGGCCGGTGGCGGCGACCAGCCGCAGCAGCAGAGCCTGCGCGGCCTGCAGCTGCCGTCGTCGGTCGCCGACGCGAGCGCGGGCGCCGCGCAGAACGCGACGCAAGCCGGCACCGGCACGCCGGGCGCCGCGCCGGCCGTCGCGGCCGCCAACGCAACGAATGCACAGAGGGCGCAATGACGCAAACCGTACAGGCGCAAATCGCCTACTTCGGCAAGATTCCGTCGCGCGGCGACTTCGTGAAGAGCGCGCACAATCCGCAACTGCTGCAGACGCTCGATCGCTGGATCGCGCAGGCGCTGGAGCTGCTCGCGGAGGATCCGCGCTGGAAGATCGTCTACGAGGATGCGAAGCCGATGCATTTCGCGTTCCTCGGCTCGCGCAGCAAGCTCGCGATCGCGGGCCACATGGTCGCGAGCCACGACGTGTCGATGCGCCGCTTCCCGTTCCTCGGCGCGACCGCGCTCGAGGTCGACCGACCGCTCGCGTTCCTCGCGCGCAGCCCGCTCGCGTTCGCGCGGCTGTGGTCGCGCGTCGCCGCGCAGATCCCGCCGCTGCTCGGCAAGGACGAGCCGCCCGGCGCGCTGCAGGCGCTCGGCGACACGCAGGTGCCGATCGACATCGGCGGCCCCGGCACGTCGCATGACGGCACCTTCAACGATTTCGTCGAACACCAGACGCTGTACGGCCTGCAGGAGATGCTGCTCGAAAGCGGTCATCCGGTGCGGCTGCGCGGCGCGATGCTCGCGCTCGGCTCGCTGCTGCGCCCGGTGATGCAGAGCGGCTCGTCGCACATCGAGCGCGGCCTCACGCTGCCGCTGCCGGTCGACCCGTTCTACCGCAGCCTCGTCGCCGCGTTCTGGCTCGAACTGATCGCGCCGTTCGTCGCGCAGGCCGACTTCGAGCTTGCGATCTTCATCGGCACGATCGCCGAACGCGAACGGCTCGTCATCGGCTTCAACGGCGCGTCGGCGAAGACGCTGCTGAGCGTCGTCGACCCGCAGACCTACGCCGCCCACAACATCGACATCGACGATCCCGAGTGGATCGACGCCCATGCGCAAAACGATCAGCAGATCAGCAAGCTCGTCAGCTACCTCGAACAACCGCAACTCTCGCTGCGCGTCGCCATCGACGCGTTCCGCGAAGCGTTCATCGGAGGCTGACGGCATGCATCGCACGATTCAGGTCCGGCGCGCGCGCCTGTCGGCCGCCGTCTCGCCCACCCTCGCCGCGCTGTTCGCGGCCGGCCTCGTCGCGAGCGGCGCGGCCTTCGCGCAGAACACGGGCGCGACCGTCACGCCGGTCGGCAACGGCACGGTCGCGACGACCGCGCTGCCGCAGGCGAACCCGAACGCCGGCGGCGCGTCCGGCACGGTGGTGCACGGCACCGCCGGCACGATCGCGCCGCCGCCCGCGAACGCGACGCCCGGCCAGGTGGTGGTCGGCGGCAAGGTGCCCGACGAGGCGACCAAGGCCGCCGTGCTGCAGAAGCTGCGCGACACCTACGGCGCGACGAACGTCGTCGACCAGGTCGAGGTGGGCGACGTCGCGACGCCGCCGAACTGGAGCGCGAACGTGCAGAAGCTGCTCGGCGCGCAGCTCAAGCAGATCAGCAAGGGCCAGTTGAAGATCAACGGCACGCAGATCGAGATGAAGGGCGAGGTGCACAACGAGGCGCAGCGCCAGCAACTCGCGAGCGACATGGCGAACACGCTGAACCCGACGTACACGATCAAGAACGGGCTGCGCGTGTCGGCGTCCGAACAGGGCGTGCTCGACCAGACGCTCGCGAACCGGACGATCGAGTTCGAGACCGGCAGCGCGACGCTGACGCCGCAGGGCAAGCTGATCCTCGACCAGATGGCGGCCGCGCTGGCGAAGATGCAGAACCGCACGGTCGACATCATCGGCCACACCGACAACTCGGGGAACCGGACGTCGAACATCGCGCTGAGCCAGGCGCGCGCGGATGCGGTGAAGGGGTATCTGATCACGAAGAGCATTCCGCCGCAGCAGATGACGACGACGGGGGTGGGCCCGGATCAGCCTATTGCGCCGAACGATACGGCGGATGGGCGGGCTAGGAATCGGCGGATCGAGTTCCGGGTGGGGCAGTAACGGGTGTAGCGGGAAATCGGCCGGTCGCTCGCTCAACGGCGAAGCGGCGCGGCACACGACGGGCGGTGGCACGCGTGTCACCGCCCGTTTTTCATGCGCGGCTGCTGGTTGTCAGTGAACGGGAGGCGTCGCGCCACCCTTATAGCTTTTCGCCCATTCCTGGCTCTGCTTGGCGGCCTGGTCGATACGTGCAGCAACGCGATCGTCCTTCTGGCGTTGCTTCGCTTCCTTGGCGAGATCGGTCGAACCGAACTCGTCCTTGTCTCGCGTGCGGAAGTACAGCGACGGAGCGAGCACATGGTCCTGCCAGCTCGTCAGCAACGTGTCGTGAACGAGCATGTCGAACAGCGCCATCACGTCCGGCGGCAACGGGTGCTTGCCCTCGATCCCTTCTTTCCAGGCCGACACGAGTTCCATCTCGGCTTCAGGAAGCATGGCTACCTCGACCGCATCCGCGCTGACCTTGTTATCGGAATCCCACGAATCCGGCATGTTGCGGATGCGCTCGACGGACTGCTTCAGGCCCTCCTGATACGACGCGCTGCGCAGCTTCTTTTCCGCTTCCTTCTCAAGACGCTCCCAGACCGTCGAATAGTCCTTCGGTGCCTCCGCGATCAATTTCTCATAACGCTTTTGCGCTGCGTCGCTCGCCGCCTTCATGCCCCGAAGCTTCGCCTGCTCGTCCTGGCTGCGGCTGGCCAGCATGCTCATATTGATGCCTTCTCGCTGAAGCTCCCAGTCGAGTTGCGACTTCGCGGTCTTGCGCTGCAGGTCGGCGTCGGCCATGTTGCGCTTCCAGTCGGCGACGGGATCGGAAATCGTGCGACGGAATTCGGGATCCATGTAGCGGGCTGCAATCCAGCGCATGAAGACTTTCGAATGTTCCATGAAATCGGCACCGGACTTGCGCGGGACGAGCGTGCGGTAGGCATTGACCAGCGCTTTGATTCGAAATTCCTTACCACCGTACTTGATCGGATCCGAGAGTTTGAAGCGCTTGAACACCGGCGCGTTGTACAGGTACAAATCTTCCATGGTGTCCATGGCGGCGCCCGCCTTGATCGCCTCCAGCAACATGTCTTGCAGCGGAACTCGCATCAGCTCCGCGTTGCCCCCCAGGGACCCGCTCGGCGCGCCACCGACGACATCGCAGCTCGTACCCGGGTAGAGATACTGCTCGCCACGGGTCTTCTCAAGACTGTCGAGACGCTGATAGAAGCGCATCTCATGCGCTGCGGCGAAATGAACGCAGCGCTGCACGCTGGCCGGTATCGCGAGAGGACGATCCTTGAAGCTGGTCTTCAGCATACCCAGATAAGGCACCATACCGATCAGTTCCCCGGCTTCCTCCGACATGACGGACGAAACGGCATCGAGCAATCCGACGAACTTGATCTGGATCGACACGCCTTCAATAGCGAGATCCGTATCGTCCCTACGCTTGTACTTCTCAGCCAGATCGTTGATGAACGCGCGTGCAAGCACGCACCCTCGGTCCGCACCGAACACCGATACCTCGATGGCCCGAACGTTCGGCATCTGGTTCTTCACGGCCTCGTACGCGGCTTTGAACTGGTCCTTCGCTGCGATCAACCGGGTATCGACACCCGTTCCAAACGCCTTGGCCATGACGGAATTGTCGCGCACGATCGGCACATTTTCCATCGCTATACCGACAAAAAGACTGCGCGCAACCGCCCAGCCTGCCTTCATCGGAGCGCCTTTGACATTGTTCTTGAAGTCGTTTTTCGCGTTGCGCCACAGCAGCGTTCCCATCGCCTTGGTTCGTTCCCAGTAGCGCTCCTGCGATGCATTCAACACATTCATCACACGCCGCGCCTGAGCGGGAATGTGCTCGATATCCTTCCTGAGATCCTGGAATGCCTTATCAATCGGTCGAAGCGAAAAATCGCCATCCAGAAATCCATCAAGGAGTTGCTTCTTGACGCCGTCGACGCGCTTTTTTACGTTCGCCTGTTCGATCGGTGTGTTGACACGAGTGAACAACTTGGCAGCCGACTCCGCTCCGCTCAATGCCTTCTTGCCGGCCATCTTGCATGCGGCTACGCCTGCATTGATCCATTCATTGGCTTTAGCTGACTCGTTGAGCGGCGTGCCCAATCCGGAATAATAGAAGCGGAACCAGAACTGATTCGCGGGCCGCCTCGGATCCTCAAGGTCCCGATGCGCCTCCCAAAGCCGGGCGATATTGGAATACTGCGAACTCGACTGATCGTCGATATCGCGATGGCGTCCGAATGCATCGAAGAAAAAGCCCATCCGAATCGTCGCCCCGCACGGCATGCAATCACCCTTCGGGTACATCGTTGCGTTCTGCTTGGCGATTTGTGCGTAGACGGAGGTCGGCGTTGCATCATCTGGATCAAGTTTGACTTTATCAGCCATGCTTTTTCTCCTCCACGCGTGCCGGCGGAATCAGCCCATCAGGGATGGGTGGCACCGCAACCGGTTCGAACTTGTCACTCGTCAATTCGGCCTGGATGTTTTTCGGCAACGATTGCATAGACTTCGCGAAGGCCCCCGGCTTGCCCGCATCCGCTTGCAACATGCGCTGGATCTCCGGATGCGAGTCAAAGCGACTATTCACGAGCAGATTGTAGTAAGCGTACTGTTTCAGATCGTCGAGATCGGTGAGGCGGTATTTCAGCCATGCCATTGCGACAACTCGCGCAACACGGCGAAACTGCTGGTCTTCACGCTCGTCGTACCGCTTGCTCAATTGCGCCTGATACCGGCTCGCCATCCAGCGCGACACATCGATCATCGGAACACGCGATTCATCTATCAGCGCGCCGGGAAACTGAAGCTCGACGTGGCGATCCGGATAGAAGTGAACCTCGAGAATTCGATCACCTATCTTCTCGGGAACCGGTGACGGAGACAACGTCGCTTTTGCCTCTCCGTGAAGCGTTTCCTCGTTGCCTTTGTGCCACTGGTCGACGTCGACATAATTCCATTTGACCGTGAACTCGGTTCCCTGGAGCTTGTAGCAACACGTCACGCCGCCGCCACCGCCCGGCAAACTATTCCCTCCGCCTGCCTTGTTTCCGTGGGCATCGGTGATGGTAAACCCGTCCAGGTTGTACGGCAGATAGTTGTGGGCGATAACCGAAACGCCACTATATGTCGGCTCTGACTTGCCGCACGCCGCCATGGCCGTCACGAGCAGACACCCTGCCAGAACACGGTTCGCTAGACCTGAAAATCTCGTCGCTCTATTCACTGACATTTTCCTTCCGAAGATTGTCCAGCATGCGTTACCGACATATCGGCGCATCGGTATTGTTCCGTCTGCCACGCAAGCCGCCCTTCTTTCATTCCGCGAGCAGTTCTCCGCACAATCAACCATGCAGAGCCTCGTCCACACGCGCTAACGGCAGCAAACCGTCAGCTATCGGCGGTGCAGCTACCGCCACGAATTTCCCGCTTGCCATCTCGGAGCGCACCTGATTCGAAAGCGACAGAGCCCACTTTGCAAATGCACCCGGCTGGCTGGCTGCGGTCTTCAATATGCGCTGAGCGTCCGGATGCGTATCGAATTGGCTGTTGATGAGCAAACTGAAGTAGGCGTACTGCTCCAAATCGTTACGGTCGGTCAGACGATATTTCAACCATGCAGACGCCACGATCCGGGCAACACGACGAAACTGCTGGTCCTCGCGCTCGTCGTATCGCTTGTCCAGTTGCCCTTGATACTGCTTCACCCATTTCACGACTTCGATGATCGGTAGCCGTGCATCATCAAGCATCTGGCCGGGAAACTGGAACTCGACATGCCGGTCCGGAAAGAAGTGCGCTTCGAAAATCCGGGAACCCACATCGTCCGGCGACCGGGACGGCGGCATCGACACCTTCGCCTCGGCACGGAACGTCTGCTTGTCCCCTTTGTGCCACTGGTCGACATCGTAGTACTCCCACCTGACCGTGAATTCCGTCCCCTTGAGCTTGTAGCAACATCTCAAGCTCCCGCCACCCGCTCCCGGTGGATCATCGCCACCGCCACTCGCCTTATTCCCGTATGCGTCGGTAATGGTGAAACCACTCATGTTGTACGGCAGATAATTCCGGCCCATCACGGAAATTCCGCTATACACCGGCTCCGACTTGCCGCACGCGCTCAAGCTGAAAGCGACCGCGAGCAGCCCCACCACGAGCCCGGATCTACGCCACGTCACTACGCGCCTCCAGCAATTCCCGCTCGTGTGCATCGCGAATCGTGTCCCACGTCGCATCGTCGATAGAGGCCAGTGCCGCATCGACGCTCGTTTCTCCTCGCGAAGCCGCCTCGAGCCACGGCTTCACGACCGGATGCTCGTCGAACCGCGGCGAAACCAGCACAGCCGTCACCACGTAGCACTGCAATTCCGCTTCCTCGACGATCCCGTGTGCCGTCGCTCGAGCGAGTTGCTCGACAACCAGATCATGCAGCCCCACATCGGACAGGTGATCGACCATCGCCCCCATCGTCTCGCGGAACTTCAGCACGAGCTTGTCCGGATATCCGAGCTCGATCAGTTGCGCATGCTGTCGCTCGCTGAGACCCGGCGCATCACCCACCGGTACCGCACCTTCACTCGCCGGCATGTCATTGCGCCACACGACCTCGTCGAGCCGCCTGTCGCGATATCGGATCTCGCCGAACGGCGCAACGAACTGCTGCGCCTGCGTATCGCTCCACACCTGTCGAAGTCGCCCCAATACATGGTTGTCGAAAAAAAACAGGTAGTACGCGCGGCCGTTGGGCAGCTTGTACTGCACGTATTGGCGCAAATGCTGATCGAGCGCATCGAACGACCAAGTCGACCACAGCCACGTCACCGCATGCAGGTCGACCGCCTCCAACCACAGCTGGCGCAGCAGCCGATGCTGTTCGGCGTTCTCGTCGTTGATCGCATCGTGATCGAACGCGATCAAGTACGGCGCAATATCCGTATAAGCGTCGAGCCCGGTATCCGCCCAGAGCGACGCACAGCGCAGGCGGGGCACCGCCGCGAGCTGCACGTCCAGCTCCTGATAGCCGCGCGTATCGACGAGTGCGTAAAGCCGCATCGCACTGCCCGCATCGTCCGTACGCGTGACCGAAGCCTTCAGCGTCTCGAGAAACGCCGGCCACTTCGGCTCGCGTGGATTCGGTTCTGCGTCAACCGCTTCGCTCGCGCCGACCGCGTTGTTCCGGTCGACCGTATCGTTGACTTCATCCATCAATCCGCCTCGACCATCGACTCACGACCGCTGTGCGCGTTCAGCACGCATTGCTTGCACGTGCCGCCCGGCATCGCGGGCAATGGATACTGCATGCTCGTCGGTCCGCTGAACTGGTGCTGCGCCCCCTTGAAATCGACTTTCCCAGGTGCGTGAAGCTCGATTTTGCCGCCCTTGATCCGGATGTAAGCGCCGCCCGACGTCAGCAATATCTCCTGCTTCGCGGCCACGTCGACAGCCTCGGTCGCCGCCACCATCTTCACGGCCTTTTGCGCGGTGAGTTCGACGTTGTCCGCGTGCGCCTGGACCTCGACCTTGCCCTTCCCGGCAAACAGCTTCATCCCGGCGTTCTGCGCGAACAGGCTGATGCGATCCCGGATGCCGGCGATCAGCGATTTCCCACTGGTCACGAACGTGCTTTGCCCGCTGGCGATATTGGTCTGCTGCTCGCTCGCCAGATGCACCGACTGCTGCGAAGCCATCCCGATCCCCGCCGGGCTCGCGAACAGCATCACGGGTTCCTTGAACGCATTGGCATTCCCCGTTCCGCCGCCGGCCGTCCTGCCGCCCCCCGAGGCCGCCCCCGCCACGCTGTTCTGCGTCGCATCGGCGAACTGCTTCAGCGCATCGCGACCGGCACCGAGACTCTCCGCCTGATGCATCTCGCTGACCTGCGACATCGACTCGATCAACCCGTCCGCACTGCCAAGCTGCTGCTTTGCCTCGCTCGCGTCGAGCGGCTGGCTGTTCGCCTGCTTCGGATGCGTCGTCACGTACAAGCCCTGGCCCGCACGCAGCGCGCCGTACGCATCCGTGCGCAGATCGAAACCCGAGCCGAGATACGCACCACGCGTGTTGCCGTTCTGCTCGATCAGATAGCCGAGATGAAGCAGCGAATTCGCGCTGCTGCTGAACAGGCGCGCGCGGTTCTGCCCGGTCGCGTCGTCGAGCACCATCTCGTTGTGCCCCGATCCCGCATATTCCTTCGACCGGAAGCCCGACAGTATCCCGTCGCTATGCCATTGCGGCTTGGCCGCCCCGTTGTAGACACGATGCATGACGATCGGCCGATCGCAGTCGCCGCCGATGTAGCCGATCAGCACTTCCTCGCCGACGCGCGGAATATGCACCGCGCCGTAACCGCCGCCGGTATCCGATTGCACGACGCGCATCCAGCACGATGCCGTCTCGCGGCCTTCGCTCTGGCGGTCCCACACGAACATGACCTTGATCCGGTTCAGCGCGTCGGTATAGACCTCCTCGCCCTTCGGACCGACCACGACGGCCGTCTCGAGCTGCATCGCGGGCTTGCGGTGCTCGAACGGGCTGCGATACGGCACGCTCGCGCGCTGCGCCTCGACCGCGACGAGATAGAACCCGGCCGAGCCGTCGTCGTGCCCGACCTCGAACGCGCCCCCTTTCCCGTGCCCGGCCTTCACCTGCGCCAGCGCGTCCTGCAGGCTATGCGGGAAACTTGCTTCGTGGTCAGAGGCCGGCAGATTGTTCTCGATGTAACGCGTGACGCCGATGGCCGCGAACTCGCGGTCGCTCGCCGCATCGCGATCGTGCTCCGGATGGTCCACGAGGGTGAAACGCCGGCCGGCGTCGATCGAACGCACGCCGCCCACGCCGAAGAAACGCTTCGCACGCGACTCCCATTCCTCGAGGCGAATCTTCGACAGGTGTTCGCCGCGGTCCTGCGCCGGATACGTGTAAGCGCCGGTGTATTCGTAAATTTCCGCCTGATCGGGCAGCTCGCCCTGCCCGCTTTTCGTCGGCAGCGACGTGCCGTTCGGATTGCCCGCCGACGACGGCGACTTGTAGTCGAACGTGCGCGTCGTATGCAGCGTGCTTTGCAAGGTCCGCGACGCGGTCCATTGCGTGAAACCGGCGGTTTCGGTGCCGCTGCCCGAGCGATCGAACCTGACGGTATTCGGCGACAGCGCGTCGACGGTATGCAGATCGTCGGTGATGACGAACGTGTGCGCCTTCCCGTCTTCACTGTGCCGCCAGAAGCCGAACAGCCCTTCGTCCTCCATCAGCCGGTGCACGAAGTTCCAGTCGGTCTCGCTTTGGCGACAGTACGAACGGGACGGCAGCGGCTTCGACAGCGCGAACCGGTATTGGCCCCTGGCCTGCGGATGCCTGTCGAACACGTCGGCAAGGATCGCGTCGACCGGCTGGTCCTGCCAGTACCGCATGTCGCTACGGAACTTGAGGAAGTGCATCCACGACGCGAAGCGCAGCTGGTAACTCGACAGGCCGCCGTCGGCACCGAGCCGCCGCGCCGTGTGGATATAGCCGTTGATCGGCTGATACGACCTGTCCGCCTGCTGAATCCACAGCGTGATCGGCTGCGCGATCAGCGTCTTGAGCTCGACGTCGCTCGCGGTGGACACCAGATCGAGCGTTACGCTGAAATCACGGCCGAGCTCCGAGCGGGTTACGGCGCGACGCGGCACGAGCGCATTGTTCGGCAGCGACGGGATGTCCGTCTTCAGCAGCCGATCCTGCTGGATCAGGCCGCCACGAATCGCCTGGGCCAGTTCGGTCACGTTCATGCGTCACCTTCTTCTTGTTCATCGCGAGCCCGCCGGGCCCGCGCTCTCAGGTCAAAAAACAATCGTTCACGCCTGCTCGTCGGGCCTCACCCCCAGCAGCTCGCGAATGTGCGACAGCGAGCCGTCGTCCTTCACGACGCTCTCGAGCCACTTGTGCAGCGGCATGTCGGCCCACTCGGCCGCCTTGTCGGCAAGATACGCGACCGGGCTGTGCGGCTCGGTCTGACGGAAATAGCGCGCCACCGCGCGCAACTGGTCGACGGCCTGCGCACGGTTCTGGATGCCGGCGATCATCTGCGTCACCGGCGGACGCGAAGCGGTCTGCTGCTGCACGTGAGTCTCCTCGGTCTGGATCGGCTGGCCGAATACCGGCTCGATGCGTTCGGGCTGGGCCTGCGGCGCCGTCTGCGCGTGCGGCGCGCTGCCCGTATAGCCCTGTTCGCGCGCAAAGCGCTCGGCGAGCCGGTACACGGTCTCGAACGCGTCGCGCGCCTGCCGGAAGCTCGGCGCCGAATCGCCCGCGCGCTCGACGAGCCGCTCCTCGAACGCATCGAGCGCGAATTCGAACGCCTTCAGGTTCGCCAGCAGCGCCGTGTAGAACGCGATCGACGTCACGCGCCGCGACGCGTCGATCTGGTCGATTGACGGCTTGCCGCGCGCGATGTCGTCGGCATGTTCGGGGTCGCGCTTGATCGACTGCGCGACGTGCTGCGCGACCTCCCAATCGAGCGTGCTGAACGCATTCGATGCGCCGTCCGTCAGCGGCACCGCGCGCAGCAGCTCGGCCGTGCGGCCGGACAGCCACGCGACGTTGCCGAGCCGGTGCTCGATGTCGTCGTCCTCGGGCAGCGGGTGGAAGGTGTCCCAGAAGTCGCGGCACAGGCCTTCGAGCAGCGCATAGCCTTCGGTGAGGCCCGTGATGCCGTCCTCGAGCGCGAGCGCCTCGGTCAGCCACACGGCGAGCCGCAGGTCCTTGGTGCGCGTGCGCAGCAGCTCGCCCGCATGGTCGACGACGAAGCCCCAGTCGGCCTCCTTGATCTCGGTTACCCATTCGCCCTGGTCGAGCGTCGGATCGTCGTAGCGCCGCGCGTCCTGGATCGCGTCGAATTCGTTCGAAAACAGCAGGTCGTCGCCGCTGGGCGACGCATCGCTGATCGGCGTCAGCAGCTCGGGGAGATTGATCGGCATGGTTCAGTGAATCCGTTGATGCATCAGATGTCGCGTGCGGGGGCTCATTCGACGGTGTACGCAAATTCGCCGGCCTCGTCCGCGCGCACCGCGATGCGCGCGATCGCCGCGCCGTCGGCGATCCGGCCGAGCACGTGGCCCGCGATCTCCGGCAGCAGCGTGCCGTTCAGGATGTGGTCGACGTTGCGGGCGCCCGAGTCGACCTCGGTGCAGCGCGCGAGCACCGCGTCGACAAGCGATTCGTCCCATTCGAACGCGGCTTTGTGGTTCGCCTCGATCCGGCGGCGGATGCGTTCGAGCTTCAGCTCGATGATCTCGGCCAGCACGTCGTCGGAAATCGGGTAATACGGCACGACCTTCATCCGGCCGAGGAACGCCGGCTTGAAGGTCTTGTACAGCTGCGGACGCAGCGTCTCGGCGAGCGCGTCCGGATCGGGCAGTTCCTCGGCCGGCTTGTTCAGGCAGGCCTGCATCACCGCGGCCGAGCCGACGTTGGACGTCAGGATGATCAGCGTGTTGCGGAAGTCGATCTCGCGCCCTTCGGCATCGTCCATCGTGCCCTTGTCGAACACCTGGAAGAACATCTCGAGCACGTCCGGGTGCGCCTTCTCGACCTCGTCGAGCAGCACGACGGAATACGGGTTGCGGCGCACGGCCTCGGTCAGCACGCCGCCCTCGCCGTAACCGACGTAGCCCGGCGGCGAACCTTTCAGGCCCGACACGCTGTGCGCTTCCTGGTACTCGCTCATGTTGATCGTGACCATCTTGCGCTCGCCGCCGTACAGGATGTCGGCCAGCGCCAGCGCCGTCTCGGTCTTGCCGACGCCCGACGGCCCGACGAACATGAACACGCCGCGCGGCTTGTTCGGGTCCTCGAGGTTCGCGGTCGCGGTACGCACACGCTGGGCGATCGCCTCCAGCGCATGATCCTGGCCGATCACGCGCGCGGTCAGCAGCGGCTGCAGGTTCAGCACGGTGTCGATCTCGTCCTTCACCATCCGGCCGAGCGGAATGCCCGTCCACGCGGCGACGATCTCCGCGACGACGTGACCGTCGACCTGCAGCGGCACCATCGGCTCGCCGCCCTGCAGCGCATGCAGCGCCGCGACGCGTTCGGCGAGCTTCTCGCGGGTGGCCTGCACGTCGACCGGCTGGCCGTCTTCCGACGGGCCGCGTGCCTTGTCAAGCGCGTCGCGCAGCTCGGTGATCTCGGCGACGATCACGCGCTCGGCTTCGTAGCGTTCCTCATCCTTCGCCAGTTGTTCGAGCGCCGTGTCGCGCGCGCCGCGCAGCTCGCCGAGCCGCTCGTCGTGCGCCGCGCCGCCCGCCGCCTCGCGCTCCAGCGACGCGATTTCCGCATCGATGCGCTCGATGCGCTTCTTCGTATCGTCGATCGCGGCCGGCGTCGCGCTGTGCGCGAGCGCGACCTTCGCACATGCGGTGTCGAGCACGCTGATCGCCTTGTCCGGCAGCTGGCGGCCGCTGATGTAGCGGTGCGACAGGCGCACGGCCTCCGTGATCGCATCGTCGAGAATCCGCACGTTGAAGTGCTTCTCCATCAGGCCCGACATCCCGCGCAGCATCGCGGCGGCCAGCGGCTCGCTCGGCTCCTCGACCTTCACGACCTGGAAGCGTCGCGCGAGCGCCGCATCCTTCTCGAAGTACTTCTTGTATTCGCTCCACGTCGTCGCGGCGATCGTGCGCAGTTCGCCGCGCGCGAGTGCGGGCTTCAGCAGGTTCGCCGCGTCGTTCTGGCCGGCCTGGCCGCCCGCGCCGATGATCGTGTGCGCCTCGTCGATGAACAGGATGATCGGGTGCGCGCTCTTCTTCACCTCGTCGATCACGCTCTTCAGCCGGTTCTCGAACTCGCCCTTCACGCTCGCGCCGGCCTGCAGCAGCCCCATGTCGAGCACGTGCAGCGCGACGCCGCGCAACGGCGGCGGCACGTCGTCGGCCGCGATCCGCAGCGCGAGCCCTTCGACGACCGCCGTTTTGCCGACGCCGGCCTCGCCGGTCATGATCGGGTTGTTCTGGCGGCGGCGCATCAGGATGTCGATCGCCTGGCGGATCTCCGCCTCGCGGCCGATCACCGGGTCGATCTTGCCGTCGCGCGCACGCTGCGTGAGGTTGGTCGTATAGGTGTCGAGCGCGGGCGTCTTCGACGGGCCGGCCGCGGGCGCAAAGCCGTCGGCGGCCGGCGCGACGTCGCTGCCTTCGTCGTCCGCCTGGCGCGGCTCGGCTTCGCTCGAACCGGCCATGATTTCGTCGAACTTGTGCTTCAGGTCCGTCACGTTCATTTCCGCGAAGCGCGACGACATCCGTTGCGCGAACTGCGCGAGATCCGGCGCGGTCAGCAGCGCGAGCAGCAGGTGCCCGGAACGGATGCGGCCGAGCTGCGAATCGAGCGACGCGATCAGCCACGCCTGCTCGAACAGCGCGATCAGGTGCACGGAGAACACCGGCGTGCGCGTGTTGCCCGTCTTCAGGCGCGTGAGCTCGCGTTCGAGATCGGCGTGCAGCGCATGCGGATCGACGCGGCTCGCGCGCAAGGCGAGCGGCAGATCGCCCGTCGCTTCGTCGAGCAACGCGAGGAACAGGTGCTCCAGATCGACCTCGTAGTGGCCGCGCGCCAGGCACGCGCTCGCCGCACGCTCGGTCGCGTGGCGGCACAGCGGGTTCAGTTTCGTGATCAGGGTCTTCAGAGGCGTGCTCATGGCGTCGATCTCAGGTTCGATTGCGTGTTGTTGTTAGGGTCTCAGTGAATCACGTGCAGTTCGTAGCGGGCGTCCGAGCGATCCTCCAGCGCATCGCGCGTGCACAGGAACGCATCCCAGCCGAGCCGCGAGCCCGCGCCGAGCACGCTCGCGCCGACCTCGGTGCGCTTGAGCACGAGCTTCACCTCGTACTCGAGCGTGACGCCGGCGAGCAGCGTCAGCATCCGCTCGAGCGCGACGGCGTGCGCGCCGCCGGGCAGGAACGCCTCGTAGTCGCGCTTGGACAGCGGGCCGACGACGATCCGCGCGCGCATGTCGCGCTGCCACACGCGCTCGCCGACGAGCGCCGTCGCGCCGAGCACCGCGTTGACTTCGCCGAGCACGCTCAGCTGATCGGGCGGCACGTCGTACCACTTGCCGACGAACTGGTCGATCTTCACCGGCACGCGGAAGTAATCGGACAGCGTGCGTTGCAGGTAGGCGGCCGACATCGGCCGGTGCCGCGCCGCGAGCGCATAGCCGGCCACGGCTTCGTCGAGCACGCCGCCCGGGCCGGCCGCGAGGCTGTCGCGCACCTCGTCGCTCGGCACGCCCGCGATCGCGAGCAACAGCGGCAGGTAGCGCTCGTCGCGGTCGAGCTCGTAATGGAACGGCAGCCGGTATTTCTTCCACGCCGCATAGAACAGTGCGGTCGCGCGGTTCGAGAACACGTCGAAGAACGCGCGCGCCGCGTGGTCGCGCCGCAGGTGCTCGCGCGCGACGATCTGCTCGGTGTAGTGCAGCGGCAGCGCGCCCTGCCCGCCGAGCAGCCCGAAGAACGCGGGCGTCAGCTCGACGCGGCCGAGCTCGCCCGCAGCGAGCGCGGTGTCGCGCTGCTCGTCCGAGTTCAGCGGCGCGCCGTCGTCGTCGAACGAACGCGCGCCTTCGATCTCGCTCGGCGGGAAGCCGAGCGACAGCGTGTTGCGGAATGCGATGTGCTGCGCGACCACGTCGCCCTGCCGCCACGCGCCGGGCGCATCCGACGCCTGCCGCGCGAACAACCCTTCGAGCACCCGCACCGCCTGGAAGAACTCGAAGCGATGCGGCTCGTCGAGCAGCGCGTCGACTACGCCAGGATCGATTCGCCGGTTCGGGGCTTGCATCGGATGATCTCCTCGCCGGTGCGCTTCGACACGACGACCAATTGAACGAAACTGTTGAGGTGGACGTACAACCCGAAGAAGCTGTCGAGCACGCGCACGAACGACGCAAGGCTCGCGCCGACGAAGTGCTCCTCGTCGATCGTCAGCCGGATCTCGATGCCGCGCACGAAGGTCGCGAACGGCTTGCCGGGCAGCCACTGCACGGCGCCGCGCTGCTCGACGCCGGCCAGCCCGTCGATCTGGCGCATCGACACGGCCGTGCGCCGCAGGTCGTACAGCGTCAGCATTTCCTTCAGCGGCGCGAGGCCGTGCGCGACGAGCGACACGTGGTTGAGCGCGAGATGCGACACGAGCCGCCAGTGCGCGGCGCGGCCGCGCTCGAAGCGCACGCTCTGCGTCGGGCGGCGCAGCAGCGAGATGCCGCTCGTCTGCGCCCCGCCTTCCTGGAACAGGTCGCCGCCTTCGAGGCCGAACGCCAGCATCGAAGGCAGGTCGCGGTTCGTGCAGGTGAGGTCGAGGCTCAGCGTGTCGGTCTGCGGCGACGTCGGCTCGAAGTCGATGTCGACGATCGAGATCTCGGTTTCATAGCCGGGGCTCTTCTGCGCGACCCAGTCGTTGCGGCGCGCGAACCAGTAATGGCCGATGCGCGCCGATTCGCCGTGATGCAGCGAATAAAACGGCCGGAACTCGATCACCGATTCCTCGTGCGCCTGCTGCCGGACGAGCTTCACCGAGTCGATCGAGTACACCTCGTACGCGAACGCACGCCGCGCCTCGGCGATCACCGGATACGACACCGCGCGGTGCGTGATGCGGATCGGTTCGCCGTGCTGGCGGAACAGGTTGACGATCGGCGTGCAGAACAGCCGGAAATGGCTCGCCGTCAGCAATTCGAGCAGGCGCGCGATATGCGAATCGCTGCGCACGTCCTGCAGCACCAGATGCAGCGTCGCGCGCTGGCAGCGGCCCGACGCGCGTGCGATCGCCGCAAGGTCGAAGTCGACGAAATCGAACTTGTCGGGGAACGCGAAGTATTCGGTGAGCAACCGGTACGCGGGGTGCGATTTCGCCGGATAGTCGATCAGCGCGTCGTCCTCGGCGAAGCCGGCCTGCGCGATCGGCAGCTTGCGCAGCGCGGTCCAGCGGCCGTTGCGTTCGGGCTCGACGTACGCGCCGAGCACGTTGACGAACAGGCAGTCGGTCAGCGCGGCGACGAACGACTGCTCGCCGTGCAGGTGCGCGCGCAGCGTCGACAGCTTCAGCGCGCCGAGATCGAGCTGCGCGGCGAGCGATTCGAACGTGATCGAGATCACGCCCGTCGCGTTCGACGGCAGCACCGTCGCGCTCGGCGCGAGCGCGACCGGCGTATAGCGCGCCTCCGAGATGCGGATCGGCGCAAGCGTCACGTCGTAGGCGGTACGGAACCGGCATTGCACGCCGCGGATCGGACGGCTTTTCAGCTCGGTGCCGCGATCGATCACGACCGGTTCGGTCTGCTGGCCGGGCGAAGCCGGCGTGAACTGCGCGATCGAGCACGACGGGAACGGCCGCAGGTAGTGCGGATACAGCACTTCCAGCAGCGCTTCGGTGAATTCCGGGTAATCGTCGTCGAGCTTCTTGTTGATGCGCGCGCCGAGTAGCGCGAACGACTCGATCATCCGCTCGACGTGCGGATCCTCGCAATGCTCGCCGGACAGCGCGAGACGCGCGGCGATCTTCGGATAGCGTTCGGCGAAATCTCGCGAATAGCGCCGCAAAAACGATAATTCGCGTTCGTAATACGGCAGCAATTCTTCCATCGACGACCCCGAACCTCAATATTTCCTGCCGGACCTGATTGACCACCGGGCGGTCCGGCCCGCTCGGCGGCTTGATTTACTGCATGCGTGCCGCGCGTGCGCGCGTGACCGAATACTGCAGCGTCGACGGTTGCAGCATCGCGTCGAAACTGACCGGCTCCTCGGCCGGGTGCACGACGAGCAGCGCCTGGATCGCGAAGTACAGCGCGTTGGTGGCTTGCTCGTTCAACTCGAACGTCACCTGCACCTGCTGCAGGCGCGGCTCGTGGCGCGCGATGGCCTGCTGGATCGACTTGCAGATGAATGCGCGGTCGTAGTGGCTCGCGAGGCTCAACCCCGCGAAATCGTTCAGCCCGTAGGTCAGCACCGACTTCTGGCATTCCGGCAGCGCCGCCAGTTCGTTCTCGGTGTGCGCGATACGGGTGTTGAGGATCGCCTCGACGTCGCGGGCGACCGTGTTCTTGAGCTCGTCCAGCGACAATTGCCGCATCGCAGCCGAGGCCGGCAGATGCGGTTCGTCGTCGAACAGCTTGTCGAGAAAACTGGGTTCGAATCGTTTCATCGGCCGGTGTTGACAGCGAAAACGACAACGGGACGCGACGCGCCCCGTTGCCGCAACCGACCTTAGACCGCGTAGGTCTTGTCGTTCTTCGTCAGACTCCAGGCGCCTTGCGTGTTGCCGCCCTGGTTGCCGCCGATCTTCTGCTGGGTTTGCTTCCACTGCACGGCTGCGTACTTCAGCGAGAACGTCTCGAGCGGCAGACCTTCCTCGCGAACGCTCGGCGCGATGCTCGAGATGATCACGTACTTGAGCTTGACTTCCAGATACTGCACGCGCTTGCCTTCACCGTCAGCGCGCGAGAAATGGACCGTCACTTCGTCGAACGTGGTACCGCCCGAAGCGTGCTGATACAGCAGCGGGCTCGACGAATCGATTTCCTTCGTGAAGATCATGTCGCCGTGCTCGCAACGCGTCATCGTGTGACCGCCAGCGGTCGATGCGGTTGCCGAACGCGGCTGAACGATCGAGTGATCCCACGATTTCAGTTCGATCCAGCCCTGGTGGTCTTTATCCGCGGATTCGCCCTTCACCGCGGGACTACCAAACTGCAAGTGCATATGTAACATGGCCCTTCGACTCCCCAAAGAGGTGGTTTTAACGTCCTACCCAGGCGGCCCGCCCGGGCGATTTACTCGCTTATGAATTTGCCGGTTTGGGCAGATCAGCGACAAGTCGCAGAGAAATCGAGAGTTCGTCGAGCTGAAAGTGCGGGCGCAGGAACGCGACCGAACGATACGAGCCCGGCTTGCCCGGAATCTCCGACACTTGTATGGATGCCTCGCGCAGCGGAAATTGCGCTTTCTGTTCCTGCGAGGCGTTGTCGTCGAGCAGGACGTACTGCGAAATCCACCGGTTGAGGAAAGTCTCCACGTTCTGCGCCGATGCGAAGCTGCCGATCTTGTCCCGCATCATCGCCTTCAGGTAGTGCGCGACGCGCGATACCGAGAAGATGTACTGAAGCTGGGCGGACAGGACGGCGTTCGCGTTCGCGCTGTCGGTGCTGTATTTCTTGGGCTTCTGCACCGACTGCGCAGCGAAGAACGCGGCGTAATCTGAGTTCTTGCAATGGACGAGCGGGATGAAGCCGAGATCGCTCAGCTCCTTCTCGCGGCGATCGGTGATCGCGATTTCGGTCGGGCACTTCAGCGCGACTTCACCGTCGTCGGTCTTGAACGTGTGGGTCGGCAGATCCTCGACGAGGCCGCCGCCTTCGACGCCGCGGATCGCCGCGCACCAGCCGAAGTCGTCGAACGCGGCCGTCAGGCGGGCCGCGAAGGCCCATGCCGCGTTGCACCACAGGTACTTGTCGTGATCGGTGCCGTCGACGTCCTCGACGAAGTTGAAGTTCTCCGCGGTCTGGCCGTCCTTCGGATTGAACGGCAAGCGGCCGAGAAAGCGCGGCAGCGTCAGGCCGACGTAGCGCGAATCCTCGGCGTCGCGGAACGACTTCCACTTCGCGTATTCGACGGTGTCGAACACCTTGCCGAGGTCGCGCGGCTTGCCGAGGTCGGAGAACGACTCGAGGCCGAGCAGCTCCGGCGACGCCGACGCGATGAACGGCGCATGCGCGGCCGCCGCGACGTGCGACATCTGCTCGATGAAGTACATGTCTTCCGGCTGGCGCGAGATCTCGTAATCGCCGATCAGCGCACCGAACGGCGAGCCGCCGAACGTGCCGAATTCCTCTTCGTAGACCTTCTTGAACAGCGCGCTCTGGTCGAACTCGCTCGCGCCCTTGAAATCGCGCACGAGATCGCGCTTCGGCGCGTGCAGCGCCTTGATCTTGATCGTCTGGCCCGTGTTGCTTTCCTTGACCAGATAATCCATCCCGCGCCACGTGCTTTCGAGGCGCTGGAATTCCGGCGCGTGCATCACGGCGGAAAGCTGCGTGGAAATCAGGCGGTCGAGTTCCGCGACGCGCGCGTCGATCGTGGCCGACAGGTTGTCCGACACGATCACCGTGCCATCGAGCACCTGGTGCACGAGTTCGCCGATCAGGTCCTTCGCACGCGCATGCTCGGAATCGGATTTCGCGACCTTGCTCTTCTCGACGATGTCGTCGAGCAGCGAAGTCCCCGCGGCGTATTCCGCGCCGCTCGCTTGGGCCGCAGCCGTTTGCTGGTTCATCTCAACACTCCGTCGTCATTCGCCGTCTTTGTCGCCGCCGGTGCCCTTCGCGAGCTCCTGCAGCTGCTGCGTGTTCTTCAGCACCTCGGACAGCAGATCCTCGAGCTTGTCGTTGCCGGCGAGCTTGTTGCGCAGGTCGGCGAGCTTCGAGCGCGCCTCGAGCAGGCGGCGCAGCGGCTCGACCTGTTCGACGACTTCGTCCGGGCTGAAATCCGACAGCGAGCGGAACTTCAGGTCGACCGCGAACTTGCCGCCTTCCGGGCTCAGGCGGTTTTCCACCTGGAACGCGGCACGCGGCTCGATCGCCTTCATCACGTCGTCGAAATTATCGCGGTCGATATTGACGAATTTACGATCGCGCAGCTTCGGCTGCTCGATCTCGGACTGGCCCGCCAGATCGCCGACGACCCCGACGACGAACGGCAGCTCCTTCACCTCGATCGCATCGCCCTTCTCGACCTCGTAGGTCAGCTGGACGCGCGGCGGCCGTATTTTCTGCAAGCTTTTCTGAATGCTTTCTTTCTTGGCCATCTCGACGGCTCCCAGGTTAGTTGTGGTTATCGCGTCAGTTGCGGTTTCAGTTGCGCAGTGCGCCGAACGGGTCCGCGCTGCCCTTTTGCGCCACAGGCGGCGTCGGCGCGCTCGGTGCGGCCGGCGCAGCCGCATCGGCAGCCGGTGCGGCCCCGCCCTTCGGGCGATGGACGACGCGGCGCGGCGGGCGCGGTTTCACGGTCTTGGTTTCCGGCGGAAACAGCGCCGATTCGCCGAGCGTATCGCGCAGTTGCTTCGCGAGCGCCTGCGCGTCGGACTTCGCATCGCCCGCGAGCGATGCGTCCTGGCGCAGCTCGCCGAGCGACTGCGTCGCGATCCGCAGGCCGGCGACGGCCAGCACGCTCTTCGCCTGACGATCGGTCGCGTCGCGCTGCAGCGCTTCCTGGGCGGCGACGATCGCCTGCCCGTAATGGTTTTGCGCGAACTGGATTTGCGCGATGCGCGACCACGGTTCCTCGCGCGTCGGATCCGACTTCGCGAGCTGCTGGTACAGGCCGAGCGCCTTGTCCTGGTCCCCCGCCTTCGCGACGGCGTCCGCATCGGCCAGCGACTTGTTGAACACTTCCGCAGTCGGCGGCGCGGGAGGCTGGCTCGCACAGCCGGCGATCACGCCGCAAGCCACCACTACCCCAGACAGTTTTGCGAACAGACGGTCTTTCATCGTTATATCCACCGGCGCGTGAGTTTTAAATCGTTGAGAATCTGGTTCTTTTGCTTTGCAAGAAGCGCGCGGGTATAGTACCGATCAATTTTTCATAATTCAATCGTCGTGTGAAGAGTAATTCCTTTTAAAACCGGGCGCTACCCCCTCGAATGGCCGATCGCTGCGGGCTCGCCGCGGTTTTTCCTCGGGCCGGAATGCGCAAGTTTTACTGGTCGCACGACGCGCCGCCCGGACGGCGGAAAAAATTTCCGGGCGCTCGCCTGACGCGGGCGTGCTTAATAGTTGAACGGTGCAATGTCGGGGAGGCGCAGCGAACGCGGCAATACCCGGCAGTTTTGACAGGGATAAAGGCGGCACGCCGGAAAAACGATGAGATCGTCCATGATTCGCTACGCGCTGCCGCTGGTTGCCTGCGCCCTTCTGGCCGGATGCGCGGCCGCCCCGCTGCTCGGCTCGGCCGCGAGCGCCGTGATGTCCGCGGCCGGTATCGGCAAGCCCGAGGTGCCCGACGCGCAGAAGCCGCCGCGCAACATCGGGCTCACGCTGGCCGCCGCGCCGAACCTGAATGCCGCGACCGACCACAAGCCGCTCGCGCTCGTCGTCCGGCTTTATGCGCTGAAGGACCCGACCTCGTTCCAGCAGGCGCCGTTCGACGCATTTACCGATCCGACCAAGGAAAAAGCCGCACTCGGCGCCGATCTGCTGAATGTGCGCGAAATCACGCTGATTCCGGGCCAGCGCTATACGGCAACCGAGAAGGTATCGCGCGAGGCCCAGGCATTCGGCATCGTCGCGCTGTTCCGCGATCCCGCACTGCAACGATGGAAACTGACATTCGATCCGGCGAAATCGGAGAAATCCGGCATAATCATCGGCCTGCATAATTGCGCGATGACGGTCACCGACGGCACGGTCATCGCACCGCAACAAGGTGCGCCTTCGCAACCGCTGAATTTGCTGTCTTCGGTCTCTTGCGGTTAAACATGACGCACGGATGTCAATTAACAAGAGTTAACACTTGGCGATTTAATTCGGGCACGAACAAATCGATTACATCGCAACGCCACATTAACCGGATTTGACATGAGTTATTCGGCCAAGGTGCTGTGGGGGGAAGGGCTGTTCCTCCGGCCTCAACACTTTCAACGGCAGGACGCGTACCACGAGGCGCGCCTGTTCGAGTCCATCCAGGCGATCCAGCCGTACAACTGGGGCGTGCGCTCGGTGCGCATCGACCGCGACGCGCTCGGCAGCAACGTGCTGCGGGTCGCCGAGCTCGCGCTCGTGTTCCCGGACGGCGCGCTGTATGCCGCGCCGCAGGCAGACGATCTGCCGCCGCCGATCGCGCTGGATACGTTGCCCGACGGCATCAACGAATTCGTGTTCTATCTCGCGCTGCACCCGCTGCGCGAGAACGGCACCAACTACAGCGACGATCCGGCCGCCGGCTTCATGACGCGGTTCGTCAGCGAGCAGACGAGCGTCGCCGACAACTTCACCGACGCCGCCGAAGCCGACATCACGTTCCTGAAGACGCAGGTCAAGCTGATCGCGCACAGCGAGCCGCGCGACCAGCTGCTGTCGGTGCCGCTCGTACGCGTGCGCCGCACCGCGACGTCCGGCTTCGAGATCGACGACAGCTTCGTGCCACCGTGCCTCGCGATCGAAGCGTCGCCGATCCTGCACCAGCGGCTGCGCCAGCTGGTCGACGCACTACAGGCAAAAGTGAACGCGCTGTACGGCTTCCACCGCGAGCCGTCGAAGAACATCATCGAATTCCGCTCGGGCGACATCGCGTCGTTCTGGCTGCTGCATACGGCGAACGCCGCATTCGCGACGCTCGCGCACCTGCACCAGCACGCGGCGCTGCATCCGGAGCGGCTGTTCCAGGAACTGCTGCGCCTCGCGGGCCAGTTGATGACGTTCTCGAAGGGCTATACGCTCGCCGACCTGCCCGTGTACCGCCACGACGATCCGGGCCCGAGCTTCGCGCGCCTCGACCTGATGCTGCGCGAACTGCTCGACACCGTGATCTCGACGCGCTATTTCGCGATCACGCTCGACGAAGTGCGCCCGTCGTTCCACCTTGGCCGCCTCGATTCCGGCAAGATCGACGACAAGACCGAGTTCTACCTCGCGGTGTCCGCGGACATGCCGAGCGTCGAGCTCGTCGATGCGGTGCCGGCCCGCTTCAAGGTCGGCGCGCCTGACGACGTCGACAAGCTCGTGCTGTCGGCGATGCCCGGCGTGCGGCTGTCGTACACGCCGCAGGTGCCGCCCGCGATTCCGGTGCGCCCCGGCGCGTGCTACTTCGCGCTCGATTCACGCAGCCCGCTGTACGAGCGCATGCTGCAGGCCCAGTCCGCGATGATCTACGCGCCGACTGGCATCAATGACCTGAAATTCGAACTGATCGCGGTCACATCATGAGCTACGCGCCTTCCCTGTTCGGCGACAACGTGCCGCCGCCCTCGCATAGCCCGGCGTCGACGGACGCCGCGTTCCAGGCCCGCTCGCTGCTCGATTTGCTGTACGACGGGTTCTTCATGCTGTTCCTGCTCAAGAACAAGCGGGAGCCGGACAGCGCCAGCGAGTTCAGCACGCGAATCCAGGAATTCCTGTCGGATTTCGAGCGCGGCGCGAAGAAGCTGAATATCGCCGCCGAGGACGTGTACGGCGCGAAATTCGCGTTCTGCGCGGCCATCGACGAAATGGTGCTGTCGTCGCAGTTCAAGATCCGCGCGGATTGGGAACGCCGGCCGCTGCAGCTCGTACTGTTCGGCGAGCAACTCGCGGGCGAGAAGTTCTTCCAGTATCTCGAGGAGTGTCGTGCGCAGGGTGCGGCGCGGCTGCAGTCGCTCGAGGTGTTTCATATGTGCCTGCTGCTCGGGTTCCAGGGCAAGTATCTGCTCGAAGGGCCGGAGAAGCTCGCGTATCTGACCGCGCGGCTTGGGGACGAGATCGCGCATATGAAGGGCAAGCGGGCTGCGTTTGCGCCACATTGGCCGCTGCCGGATCAGATCGCGCACCGGTTGAAGCGGGAGGTGCCGGTTTGGGCGATCGGGACCGTGTTCGCGCTCGTTGCGTTGCTTGGGTATCTCGGGCTCAATACCTATCTCAAGGACAAGACGCTGCAGGCGTTGGCGCCGTATTCGCAGGTGATCAAGGTCGGGCCGGAATCGGCTAATTTGACGATTTCGTTGCCGTAAGAGGCGCGTGTTTTTTTCGAATGCCGCTTGATGAAAAAGGACCGCACCGGCGGTCCTTTTTTGCTGTGGCGTGGGGCGCGTGCCTCGTCAGAGCAGAATGAACTCGTCGTTGTCGACGTAGAACACGAATGCGTCGAACAATTGCGCGACGGTCGGTTCGTCGACCTGGTCATGCGCGTTGATCACGATGTCTTCGATCGTCGCGCTGTTCAGCGTGACGCGCCAGCCGGGTTGTGGGGCGGCGGCGGGCGGCGTGTCGACTTCAGTGTTGTCAGCGCCTTCGGTGAATACGCCCTCTGTATCTAGCGTCCATGGCGTTGATGGCAGGCAAAGCCATCCGGAAAAGTCGCCCGGATGTTCGAGAATGTGCTGCAGCGACGCGATGGTCGCGGGGGTGGTCGACATGGGGTATTGCGGTTATAACTGGACTGAAGTCAATGCAGGAGCGGTAATGTCGCAGGCCCCGAATGTGCCTGCGTTGCCACAGCGCTCGCGTAAGGGAGCCGCGATTATGCCAATTTCGGACACGTTAGGCTGGGTCGGTGGTCGCTGTCGGTCAGTGAACGGATGCAATACCGACATTCGAGATCACGTCGAACTTCCCGCATCGGACCGCCCTCCAGAGTTCGTGGCGAATTGTTTCATGGATCGCGGCCACGCGGTCTTCGGTCAGGGACCGAATCTCACCGCATCCACGACACTCAGCGATTTCACGCATAGATCTTGCTGTCGGGAGAATCCGTTCCAATTTGAGCATAGCTTCTTGATTGACCCACTCGCGACAATCCCGATATTACTTATACGCGCCATGCAACACCATGCTCCCTTTTCAGCGTGGAGCCTTGTTTCCCGCTCCAACATCTGACGGATAAACGAATGAAGTCGATTCTCGAACAACATGATCTTGCTTCCCGCTCGGGCACCGCCGGTCTGGTCGACATCAATCGGCAGGCGGAATACCAGTGGTGAATCTAACCCCCTTCTTTGTGGCACACAATACAGCCTCGGCCAATCGATCTCCCACGACAATATATGTCAAGGAGTCGTATTGTCTGCCAATGCCATTGGCAGAGAAATCGGAGCGCAAGACCATCTTTTTGAAACCAACCTTGGCATCAGGAAACCCCGGAATCTTCACCACTATCGGCTCAGAAGCGTCGTGATCGATCACATCGACTTTTCTAACCGGATTAAGAAGAAAGTATGATCCGTCAATAGCCTTTCCGTCCGATTCAATAACTGCCGGAATGAACTGTACGTCACCGTCATTCGCCAGTCCTTCAATCGCAACACGCACCGCTTCACTTACAAGCGGAATCAAGATGTTTGACCAAATAACACCGTAGTCTTGAATCTTTGCCACCCCCTTTTTGGGAAGATCGAATACCAAAGGATTCGATTTTGTGAGGCGTGTGGCCGCCTGTAAATCAAAGCGATCCACTTGATTTTTTGCCTCATCGTAGAGTGCCATCCGACTTTCCGGATAGTCCGCCTCCGTGGTCCAGATTTTCGTCATATATCCTCACTTAGTTTGGACACGCCCATGGTCGATGGTTCTTGTTGAGCATCCGGTTCCCGGCTTTCAACTCCATCCGCTCTCGCGCGATGATTCCGCGCAGAGCCGCGTCATACTGTTTCTGCCCCCAACCCTGCTGCTTTCCTATCACAACAGCATCGTTCATTTGTCTGGACAAGTTTGTGCTTACGATGTTGGGATGACGCCCGTTGTGGATCGAGCGAGTCGGATGAAGGCTTTCGTCATCTGGTAGATAGATTTTGTTAGCCTGAGATTGAAGATCAAAGCCAGCAAGCGCAATTAGAGGGTGATTTTTCGTCTGGGAATTCTTGTCGCTAATAATGTGGTGCTCTTGAAACCCCTGAGACTTGAGGCAGTTAACTCTTCTCTGGATGCTGGCTTCATGGGCAGGACGGCGAGGTGCCAACCCCAACGGATCGATCCATTCGACCGGATTCGACGCATATTGATAGACGTTGATCCCGCCAACGAGCCCGATCGGATCTTTCGACACGAACCTTCCGATACCCGAATCATAGTACCGGTGCCAGTTATAGTGCAGTCCCGTTTCCGCATCAACCTGCTGTCCCTGAAACCGCAACGGATTCTTAGCCACAATCCCCGCCGCCTTCGACGCCCGCGCAATCACCTCCCGCGCTTCACCCCAAGCCTTGTACGACGCTTCCCAGACCACATCACCATCATCGTCCGTTAGAAGCTGCGGCGTGCCGATCTGATCACAGTGGTAATAGAACACCGCCGCATCGCCCCGCCGCTCCGGCACCTTCTGCAGCGGGTCATCTTCCGGCACATAGCGGTCGGTACTCGTCCATACCGGCGTCTCGATTCCCTCAACTGGCTCCGCCACATACTGCGCCAGCGGCACGAACGTCCCCGGCTCGTACAGATAGTGCGTGCCACGCTCGCCATCACTCTCGTACGCCAGCGTGTCGCCATCCCACCCGAACACCGTCCGCTCGCCGTTCACCTCCTTCGCAATACGACGACCGAACGCATCATAGAAATACCGAGCCTGACTCTGCCGCGACGTCTCGGCAACCCGCGCGGACAGCAAGCGATTGAATTCATCCCACTCGTATTCCTGCTGCCCCGCAGGCGTGCGCTTGCGCACCAGATTCCCGCGTGCGTCGTACTCGAAGTGCATCCCCGCGTACGCCTTCAGCAGGTTCCCGAGCACCTTCGGCACCTCGACCGGCAACGTGCTTTCCGGCCGCACCGGGCTGGGACGCGATGCAGGCGTCTCCGTAATCCGCACCGGATCGATGATGTTGCTCGCCGGATCGAACGCGAACCGCTCCTTCGCGACGGGACTGATCGCCTCGATCAAACGCCCGACAGGATCGTATCGATAATCGGTCCCGCCCTTGCGGCTGTCCTCGATCCGCGACAACTGCCCCACCGCGTCATAGCGATAGCGCCGCTCGGCAAGCGGCGCGGGCGACGTCGACCGCTGGATCGTCTGCTGCAGCACGCGCCCAGCCGGATCGTAGTGCGTGCGCTGCCCGACCTTGCTCGACAGCACACGCACCGTCTCGCGATGCAAGTCATCGCGCTCGAACTGCACGCGCTCCTCGCCATCGAGCAGCATCCCGTGCACATGCCCCGAGCCATACATCAGCCAGTCGACCGCATGCCCGTCCGGCCGAACGGTACGCCGCCGATTGCCGAGTTCGTCGTATTCGTGATGCCACACGTAGCTGCGCCGGTCGCCGAACAGATCGTAAGCGTGATGTTCACGCACCAGATTGCCAACCGGATCGAAGAAGAACTGCACGCGGCTGTACCGATTCACCGCGTCGATCAACCTGCCGCTCGGATCGTAGGCAAACCGTTCCTCGCTGTCCCCCGCGATGCGCTTCAGCAGACGGCCGTTCGCATCGACGTCGACCGAAGTCACGCAACCCGCTTCATCGATCGAAACGAGACTGCCGCTGTCCGGATCGTACTGATAACGCGTCGACTTGCCGTCGAAGGCGATTTCCTCGATCAGCCGCCCTGCCGGATCGTAGCGGAACTGGTACGTCGCAAAGTTGGCATCGGTCAGCGCGGTCAAGCGCCCGAGACGGTCGTAGCGATACGCGATCGTCTGCCCGAGCGCGTCCGAGCGGCTCGCGATACGGCCAACGGCATCGTAGCCATATCGCGTCGACCGATTGAGTTGATCCGTACGCCCAAGCAATCGACCTTCAGCATCGTACTGCACGTGTTCGACACCGGCCGGCGAACGAATCTCCGTCAACTGGCCGTTCGGGCCATATGCATAAGCAACGACGCCCCCGGACGCATCCTTTGTCTCGATCGCACGCCCGATATCGTCATAGCGCCACGCCGTCTTCTTTCCAGAGCAGTCCGTGTAGCCGGTCAATTGCCCGGCGGCGTTGTATTCGAGCGCCTTCGATCCGCCTTTGGCATCGGTGATCTGTGTCGGCAGCCCCTTGTCGTTATAGCTGTACTTCGTCGAGTGCTCGAGCGGATCGATTTCCTCGACGAGATTGCCTGCATCATCGTACTTGCGCTGCCAGACATGCCCATTCGGATCGACGAGCCGGATCATCTGGTCCTTGTCGTCGTATGCCATCTCGACAATGCTGCCGTCAGCGCGCTCGTGCCATGTCCGGTTACCGCGCGCGTCGTAACGCATCTGCTCGACGCTGCCGTCCGGCAGAATGTGCAACGTCAGATTGTTGTGCTCGTCTCGCCGGAACCACTCTTCGCTTCCATCCGGATAGGCGATCCGATAAACGTAGCCCTTGATATTGAAGTAATAACGCGTCGTCTGACCGAGCGCATCGGTCACATAGGTCAATCGAATGTTCGGATGCCACGCCAGACGGATATCGAGGCTGCCGTCGTCCGCGTACTCGCGCACGCATTTCGCATTCGCGTTGTCGTCAGCGTCCGCGCCGTCCCATTCAAGCGACATCCCGCGGCCGGTGCGATCGGTGTAGCGCGTGACGAGATGTCGGTCGTACTGGTAGTTCCACGCGTTGCCGTGCCGATCGGTTGCGCGGATCAGATCGGCCGCTTCGTCATAGGCGTAGCTCGCGAGCGTGCGACGCTTACCGTCTTCGAGCACCTGCTCGATCAGTACGATCCGGCCGTGCTTGTCGTGCTCGAACGACAGCACGTTACCGTTCGCATCAATCAGGCGCGCCACGTGGTCGCGCGCATCGTAGTCGAGCGTGATCGTGTTACCCGCGCGATCTTTCTGCATCGCCAGCCTGAACGCGTTGCCACGCCGTTCATACACGTGCAACTCGTCGTGGCCGTACGCAATCGTCACCCACGTATCGTCGAGTCGCGACAGCGTCAGGTTTTCCGAGAGATCGTCATGCACGCTTCCGGCTGCGAGCGCGCGATATTCAATGCTGCGCCCGCTGGCATCACGGTAGAACCATGTGTCGCCTTCTATATCGATGCGCGTCGTGTACGGCGTAATCCATCGCGCGCCGAGTTCTCCGGTGTCGTATGCGGACAGGCGTGAGCGATAAGTACGCGCCCAGACAAGCGGCAATGCGCCGGGCAGTTCAAAGTCCGTATGCGTGAACGTCTCATCGCCGAAAGCGAAATCGATCGACCCGGTCGACGCGCCGACCCCGCAACCTTTGCAGGGGCTCTGGCCAGGACCCTCCGGATGCGCATGCTGCTCGACCGCACCCACCGGCTCCTGCGGGCGATCATGATGTGCCCTTCCCTTGCCGCCGGTCGGCACGTCGGCGGTCTTTTCACGAAGCTTGCCGCCCGCCCGCACCCGTGCCACGGCCTCGATCACTTGCGCGATCAGCCAGAGCATCTTGCCTTCTTCGCTGCCATTCAGATCACGGATGGCCTTCGCAACTTTCGGCGCCTCAGTCTTCAGGAAGGCGACGATATCGCGAAACGGTTGGAGCCACGAATCCGGCGCCAGCTTCGCGGCGGTCCCGACCGTCGCGTTGCCGGCTTCCTTGCCCAACGCGATCGAACCTTCGTAACCGTACTCGAACGCATCGACCAAGAGCTTCGGGTTGTACCAGGATCGCTCGCCCATCTTCCGCGCGATCTGCTGCGTACGTCGCACGTTCGCACTACTGTCGAAAATCTGCCCTTTGAGGGCAAGCTCGAGTCCGCTGGCAATACCGACCATCAATTCCTGCGCCTTGGCCGCGCAGTCATTCAGCAGATCGACAAGGACTTCCTGCAACGTCTTCAGGAAGTTCTCGATTTCCGTCGCGGCCGCGGCGTTGACGTGTGCAACGAGCACGCCAATGATCGCCGCCCCGAGATTGCCGCGAGACACCAGCAACTGATTGCGCACAAGCGCCAACAGCGGCCGCGCCGACAGTCGGAACGACGCCAGCGGCGGCGGAACCGGAATGACCCCGATCAGGTTGATCGCGAGTCCAAGGTAATCGAGCAGATCGGCATGACGCTTCTCGACGATCGTCACGATGTCGCACACGGCATCGTAGAACGCCATCAGGTTGCCGATGATCGGCACCGCGCTCGCGACGGTTTTGAGATCCTCGAACGAAATGTGATTGCCGCTGATCTTGAGCAACCACTTATTGAAACGGTCGCCCCCCGCCGCCACGTCTTTCGGTGAAATATCGCTGAGCCAGGAAACAGCCTGTTCCTTCTCTGCACCGGGTGGAAGTTGTTGTGCCATGTCGTTGTTCGTTCAATTCGTTTTTTTCAAGACGGCTGACGAGCCGCCCTCTCAGGATTTCAACGGTCCGCCAAACCCGCTTGTCGGCAGTTTCATGCCCGTCGCGCCCGCGGCCGACGCCACGGTCGTGGCGCCCTTGCCCGCGATACCGGCCACGCCCGGCAATGCACCGGGCAACGCGCCCTGCAACGCCCCGGACGCCGCATTCGCAGCCGGCGCGGCAAGCGCGGCAAGCCCGCCCTGACGGGCGGCCTGAACCATCCCGGCCACCTGCTTCGCCGCACCGCTCAGGCTCGAGGCGGTCTGCAACGCGGACGCCACGCCGGCGCCACCCAACGCGGTCGCAGCAGCCGGCAATGCGGCGCTCGCGAGCCCGCCGAGGGCCGCACCCGCGCCGCCGCCGCTCACCAGCCCCATCGCCGCGGTCGTCGCGGCCGGCGCCATCCCTTGCAGCTGACTCGCGAGCTGTCCGCTCGCCGCGGCCTGCGCGGCCTCGGGCGACGGTTGCACGGGCTCCGCCGGCCACTTCGCCTGCTTGAAATAGTTCGCCGGCTGATCCGACTCGCGTGGGTCTTTCCCGAATTCGACGCGCACCGCCCCCGGCGGCAAGCCGCTCACGACCGTATAGCCGCTGTTGTCGAGTGCGCCTTTCTTCAGCACGGCGCCGTTCACGTCCTTCACCGTGAACAGCCCGCCCTTCACCGCCTCGCCGTTCACGTACTTGTGAAACAGTTCGAGCTGCCCGGGCTGATCCGGCCGCGGGCTCGGCAGCGGATACCCCATGCTCGCCGGCCCCGCGAACGTATGCGACGCCCCCTTCACATCGACCGCGCCCGGCGTATGAATCTCGATGTCGCCGTCCTTGATGCGGATATATCCGCCGCCGCTCGTCAGCAAAATCCCCTGATCGGCCGCGATCTCGATCCGGTCCGTCGCCGACACCACCCTCACCGCCTTCTGCGCGGTCACCTCGATGTTGTCCGACTGCGCCTGGATCTCGACCTTGCCCTTGCCCGCGAACAGCTTCATCCCCGCGTTCTGCACGAACAGGCTCAGCTTCTGCCCGATGCTGCCGATCAGCGACTTGCCCGCGGCCACGTGCACGCTCTGCCCGCTTGCCACGTTCACGTGATCGTTCGCGACCATATGCACCGACTGCTGCGTCGACATCCCGATTCCCGACGGGCTGCCGAACAGCATCACCGGTTCCTTGAACGCGTTCGCGTTACCGGTGCCGCCGCCCGCCGTGCGCCCGCCCGCCGCGCTGCCCGACTGGCTGTCCTGCGTCGCGTCCGTGAATGCACGCATCGTGTCCTGCGCGTCCTTCAGGCTCTCCGCCTGATGCTGCTCGCTCACGCCCGACATCGCCTCGACCAGGCTCTCGCCCGCCACGAGCTGCTGCTGCGCCTCCTTCACGTCGAGCGGCTGGCTGTTCGCCGCCTTCGGGTGCGTCGTCACGTACAGGCCCTGGCTCGCCCGCACCGCGCCATACGCATCCGAGCGCAGATCGAAACCGCTGCCCAGATACGACCCGCGCGCATTGCCGTTCTGGTCGATGATGTAGCCGAGATGCAGCAGGCTGTTCGCGCTGCTGCTCATCAGTTGCACGCGGTTCTGCCCGGTCGCGTCGTCCATCACGAGCTGGTTGTAGCCGCCGCCCGAATACTCCTTCGATCGATAGCCGGACAGAATCCCGTCGCTATGCCACTGCGGCTGGTTCGCGCCGTTGTACACGCGCCCCACGGCCAGCGGCCGGTCGCAGTCGCCGCCGACGTAGTCGATCAGCACTTCCTCGCCGATGCGCGGCACGTGCACACCGCCGTAGCCGCCGCCCGTATCCGACTGCACGACGCGCACCCAGCACGATGCGTTCTCGTTGCCCGGGTTCAGGCGATCCCACACGAACTGCACGCGAGTCCGGTTCAGCTCGTCGGTATAAACCTCCTCGCCCTGCGGCCCGACGACGATCGCCGTCTCGAGGTGCATCTCCGGCTTTTTATGCTCGAACGGGCTGCGATACGGCACGTTCACGCGCTGCGCTTCGACCTCGACGAGATAGAAGCCGACCGAGCCGTCGTCGTGCGGCACGCGAAACGCGGGGTCGGCACCGTAGCCCTCCTGCGCTTGCGTCAACGCTTCACGCAGGCTGTACGGAAAATCCGCGCTGCCGTTCGAAACGGGGAGGTTGTTCTCGATCCACCATTCGACGCCGATCGCCGCGAATTCGCGCTGGTCGGCCGGATCGCGATCGTGTTCGGGATGATCCGCCAGCGTGAAGCGCCGGCCGGCATCGATCGCACGCACGCCGCCCGCGCCGTGGAAGCGCTTCGCCTCCGACTCCCACTGCTCCATCCGGATCTTCGTCAGATGGTCGCCGCGCGTCTGGTCCAGATACGTGTACGCACCGGTGTATTCGTAGACTTCGAGCTGATCGGGCAATTCGCCCTGACCGGCCATCGTCGGCAGCGACGTGCCTTTCGGATTCGACGGCTGCGCGGGATTCTTGTAGTCGAACGTGCGCGTCGAACGCGTGACGCTCTGCAGCGTGCGCGTGCCCGACCATTGCGTGAACGCATCGGCTTCGCTCGCCGCCCCGCCACGATAGAAGCGCACGGTCTGCGGCGATAGCGGCGCGAACGCCTGCAGGTTGTCGGTCACCACGAGCGTGTGCGACTTGCCGTCGTCGGCCTGCTGCCACGCGCAGTAGAGCCCTTCGTCCTCCATCAGTCGATGGATGAAATGCCAGTCGGTGTCGTGCTGTCGCGTGTACGAGCGGTTCGGCAACGGCTTCGACAGCGCAAAGCGGAAATGGCCTTTCGCCTGCGGATGCTGGTTCAGCACGTCGCTGATGATCTGGTCGACGGTCGTATCGTTCCAGATCCGCTGGTCGCGACGGAACTTCAGGAAATGGGTGAAATCGGCGAACGTGAGCTGATAGGTCGTGAGCCCGCCGTCGGCGCCCAGACGGCGCGCGGTGTGCACGTAGCCATTCGCCGGCCGATAGCTGCGATCGCCTTGCTGAATCCACAACGTGACCGGCTGCGCGATCAGCTTTTTAAGCTCCAGATCGCTATCGGTCGACAGCACGTCGAGCGTGAACTCGTACGCGCGCCCGATCCGCGAACGGCCAACTGCCCGCTGCACGGTCAGGACGTTGCTCCCCAATGGCGTATCGAGCTTCAACAACCGGTCCTGCTGAAGCAACCCGCCGCGCAATGCGGCGATTGTGTTCTGCATGTTCATGGCTACGGCCTTTTCTTCTTTTGACGCGCCCTCGGATGGCGCAGCTTCATTTCGCTTGCGCGATTTTACAGGCAAAACTTTGCACGAATCCCTCCAAAGTAGCCTGATTCAAAAGCACATTTTCAAACGCGCCCGGAAGCCTGATGGACAGCCCTTACCGACTGACCGCTCGCCGAAGCAGGCCCGCGCCACGGCGATGCCCTGCCCCGTCCCATGAAATCGATTGCAATCAGGGCCAATTCGACTTCCGGCGCGGCGCGGTTGCGAGTAGTGTCTACGTGCCCGTATGCCGGCCGCCGCCGGGGCCGACCGAGAGCCGGCGCTCACATCACGACATCACGACACTGAACCCTGGAGATCTGCGATGAAACGTTCGAAGTTCCTGCTGTCGGGCCTGCTGCTCGCGTCGGCCCTCGGCTTCACGGCCGTCGCCGCGCACGCGGACGACCTGCTCGATTCCGTGAAGAAGGCCGGCGTGCTGCGCGTCGGCCTCGAAGGCACCTATCCGCCGTTCAACTCGCGCGGCACGTCCGGCCAGCTCGAGGGCTTCGACGTCGACGTCGCGAACGCGGTCGCCGGCAAGCTCGGCGTGAAGACGCAGTTCATCCCGACCGAATGGAGCGGTATCATCGCCGGGCTGCAGGCCGGCAAGTTCGACGTGATCGTCAATCAGGTCACGATCACGCCGCAGCGCAAGGAGGCGCTCGACTTCAGCGAGCCGTACACGTACTCGGCCGCGCAGCTGATCCAGCGCAAGGACGACACGCGCAACTTCAAGTCGCTCGACGACTTCAAGGGCAAGAAGCTCGGTGTGACGCTCGGCACCAACTACGATCAGATGGCGCGCACCGTGCCGGGCATCGAGGTGCAGACGTATCCGGGCGCGCCGGAGAAGCTGCGCGACCTCGCTGCGGGCCGGATCGAGGCGACGCTCGACGACCGCCTGATGCTGCCGTACATGATCAAGACGTCGAACCTGCCGCTGCGCGCGGGGGCGGTGCTGAACGGCGGCAAGCAGGAAATGGCGATCCCGTTCCGCAAGGGCAATCCGAAGTTCGAGAAGGCGATCAACGATGCGCTCGAGTCGCTGCGCAAGGACGGCACGCTGAAGAAGATCTCGACGCACTGGTTCGGCAGCGACGTGACGGTGCCGGTCGCGCAGTAAGCGGTTCGGCGCGTGTTCAATGCGTCACGTTTTCGCTGCGGCGAAGGCGTGACGCGCAGTTGCGGCGTTCGCCTCGCCTTCTTCCCTTCTTCCCTTCTTCCCTTCTTCCCCTTTTCCTTTTCCTTTTCCTTTTTCCTTCAGGCCGCCTCGTCGAAGCGGGAAAGCAGCATCTGGCCGATCGGCGTCAGCGCCGGGCGCGCCGCTACCTCATTCACGCGGACCTGCGTATCGTCGACCAGCCGCTTTTCCACGAGCACGGCAAAGGCCGGGTTCGCGAGGTCGACACTGTCGGGCGCACGTGCAATGCGCAGCAGCATCGAGAATTCATGCGGGCTCAGCATGGTTCGTGTCTCCTGATCGTACGCGATGCAGTTTGATCGGCGTCGATCGCGTTTTCGAATGGAATGGATGAGAGGCAGCAGCCAATGCGCTGCCGGGAGCGAGATCCCGGGTGAGCGCGACGCGGGCACGGCGTGGGACGCGGTCACGTACACCCCGATAGCGACAATGCTGCCGCGACGGGAGCGTGCAACGTTAGCGGCGCAGCGTGACGCGGGTGTGACGAGAAAAGGGGGATGGCGATGGTGCTCGCGCCATCGCGGCGCGCGACTCCATGAACGAAAAAAGGGTTACGGAAAACTCCGTAACCCTTTTTCGGATTTGGTGCCGGCTGCAGGACTCGAACCCGCCACCTGATGATTACAAATCTCCGGAAGAATCTCGGGAAATCAAAGCCTTAGATAACAATTCGTTCTACAAGGACCTCGCGAGAGCAGGGCTGAAACGCATTGCCTGCAGAGCTCCCGTTTTGGTTGTAGAACGAAGAGCCAGCCGACAGGGGGGAGTCTCGCTTGCTGACAGTGCGGACACCGGCATGCTGCGAGGACGATCCAATAGTGGTGCGTGCTGGCGTTCTTGCCCGCATCGATAACGACGAAAAAATTTTTACAAACCCTACAGATTTTCTCAATGATACCGATAATTCATCAGACGAATGCATGTTCGGTTCGTCTCTGTTCAATTATTGAGAAAACCACTATGCGACAAATCACGAAGAAATGCGTTTTGGCGGCTCTGCTGTCGTCGGCTGTCGTCGGCGCCTATGCTGGCACCACTTCAATTCAGAAAACGACGACGCCACCGCAAGCGCTCATTTTTTCGACTGGCGCCGGTTTTACAGCGGGCGCATATTTCGGGCTGAGCGGTTCGGATTTTCCGGGCTCACTGTTGACCGCAAACAAAAAACTGACTAGCATCGACGTTCAAACCACTTCGTATATCGGTGCAACGAACGACATCGTTTCCGTTTGCTATTTGCCGCCGTACACGACGCAATCGAATTATTGTCGCAATGAAATCGTTCCGGGGACTAGCATCAGCCTTACAGACTTCAATAATCTGCCATTCGGTAACGGTGCTTCCTTTGTGATTAGGCACCACCCGAGCGGACGGCCTAGTACGACTCTGAATCCTGCAGGCACCGAATCTGTGACCTACAACTACTCGTATTGATGAGTATGCGCCTCGTTTGAGAAATCGGCGGGGCGTTTTCGATTCCACGACATGGGGTTTTCCATGGAAATCAATTCGAACCTTTTGACGACGACGCAAAATAGTGGCTCAGCCAAATCAACGGCAACACCTACGGTCAGCGATTCGACGGGCGCTGCCGCTTATGCATCCACTTCGGCACAGTCGACAGCGACACAAGGCGATAGCGTAACGCTGAGCGGTGAAGCAATTATGCTTTCACGGCTGTATGGTGGTTCCGAAAAGGGAATTCCTGCGACACCGTTAGTCGGATCGAAAGACGTTGGCGCGGCTGATCCTGTTATGTGGCTTAATGCAGACGACCGTAGCGCGTTGTCGGATCTGTATGGGTATGCGCAGCAGACCGGCGCTGATCTGCATTACGTTGACGATATCGCGTTTCAGCTTGCCTATTATCGGCAAACCGCCGGTACGGTAGTATCGAACTGGACGACTAACCCGATGTACGATATGGAAGGCCATCGCCTCACGTCTTCTTTCAGTGACAAAGACGTGGCATCCGCAAAAGTTATTCAGACCAACAGCAACAATACCAAGCTGGATAAGGGTTTTCTGAATTACATTCTGGATCAAGGGTACGGTCAGAACCACATTATGAATTTCCAGTTTCTGGAAAAATTCGTTACTGATGGCTCAAGTGCTAACAACACGAATTCGAATTTGACGGAATTTGGAACATATGCAGTCAATCCCAGATCGATCGTCACTGCATCCAAAGATGTCGAGTTCCATCGCCCGGAACCAGATTTTATAAGTACCAACGGCGTGTTCACCATTACCGCAAAAGGTGCGAAGAACGGTTTTGTACTGGTGGACGGCCAACCGATTCAGCAACAGAAAGCGAATTCCGTTGAGGTGAAAAACGGACATCTTGCAGCCAATATCGAAAAGCCGTCTTTTGCAAAAATGATACTTGCGATGCTGAAGGCGCGCCTGTTAAATCAAACGTAGCAACTCACCAGAAAAAGGCGACGCGATATCGTTCACGCAGGAGATAAAACCATGCGCCCGCGTGATAGATGGAGCCCGCCATACGCGGGCTTTTTAATTTGTCGGAAAAGTTTGAACAAATATAAACTGAATCGGTTACTTATATTATTTCTCGATTCGCAAAGATCAAGGACATTGCTTTGCACGCCGGAAATAGAAGCTGCACGTAGCGCGGAGGCGTGATTAACCGCTGTCGAGTGGATGGGCGATCGATCGGGCTCGACTAGCGTCGCTCGCGAGAATTAACGACAAACGAAAAAAGGGTCACATATCTGTTGCGTAACTGTTGATAGCCGAACAAAACTGACCCGTTTGCTGCAAGTTTTTTCATCGAAAATTGACCCACATGTTCGAATGCCTGCTTGGGACGCCAAGCAGGAGAACCGGAGTGGTTACGGTGAGCATGTTGGCCAAAATACGGCGGAGGCACTTCCGCGATGGCGTCCCCCTCCGGGACATTTCTCGACGTACCGGGCTGCCCAGAAACACGATCCGACGATGGCTACGAGAGCCATCCACTGGCGAGCCAAAGTATCCGAAACGTGCCGGCAAGAGTCATCGATGCTTGGGCAGAACAACTGCGTCAGTGGTTGATCGCTGACTCACGTCTGCCCAAACGGGGCCGGCGAACCGCAACGCAGATGTACGAGGAGTTGCGAGCCACTGACTACGACGGTAGTTATCGACGTGTTTGTGCATTCGTGCGGATCTGGAAGCAGGAACGGGATGAAAGCCCTCAGCACGGCGCGTTCGTGCCTATGTCGTTCGAATATGGGGACGCGTTCCAGTTTGACTGGAATTGCGAATACGTCTTCATCTGGGGGTTGCGCCGGCGCCTTGAAGTGGCAAATGTAAAGCTCGCTGCAAGCCGGGCATTCTGGCTGGTGGGTACCACAACCAAATAGGCTAGCCAAGAACGGGCACGCACGGGGGAATTTCGTGATGTAGCTTACCTCCCCGCCTCCGAGCCCCCCTTCGGGCAATCTGCTTCCCCTAGCCCCCGTTACTATCTTCACGCCCCGATAATCGGGGTTTTGGCCAGCCAGGCCCGGCATGATTCTCGCCCCCAGTCGCAGTCATGATCCGGGGGGTGTTGTCACCGGGCCTGGTGGGTGGCTGGTGATCGCTGATAGGGGTTTGGCCGGGATATCCCGACGCCGTCCGTAACGTGGATGCCGAGACTTGCCACCGTTGTTGCAGGCCAATCCGTTCACTCTGCACAAACTGCGATGCAAGACACACAACAACGTGATGCCGTCGATGTCTTCGTCGGCGTCGATGTCGGTAAAGGCCAGCATCACGCCGTCGCACTCGATCGGAACGGCAAGCGTCTGTACAACAAGGCGCTACCCAACGACGAGGCCAAGCTGCGCGCCCTCATCGCCGAACTCAAGACTCATGGTCGACTCCTGTTCGTCGTCGACCAACCTTCCACCATCGGCGCGCTTCCGGTAGCTGTCGCCCGTGCTGAAGGCATACTCGTCGCCTACCTGCCGGGACTGGCCATGCGCCGTATCGCCGATCTGCATGCAGGTGAGGCCAAGACCGATGCCCGCGATGCCGCGATCATTGCCGAAGCCGCCCGCTCGATGCCGCATACGCTGCGCTCGCTTCGATTGGCTGACGAGCAACTCGCCGAGCTCACCATGCTGTGCGGCTTTGACGATGATCTCGCCGCTCAGGTCACTCAAACCAGCAACCGCATTCGCGGCCTGCTCACCCAGATCCATCCGGCGCTCGAGCGCGTTCTCGGACCGCGCCTCGACCATCCGGCGGTGCTCGATCTGCTTGAGCGCTACCCGTCGCCCGCCGCGCTTGCCTCAACCAGCGAGAAGAC
This sequence comes from Burkholderia sp. E168m22, assembly GCF_001319805.1. Classification (NCBI taxonomy): domain Bacteria; kingdom Pseudomonadati; phylum Pseudomonadota; class Betaproteobacteria; order Burkholderiales; family Burkholderiaceae; genus Burkholderia; species Burkholderia sp. E168m22. The sequence goes on along the minus strand of NZ_BBSK01000063.1, from coordinate 22,404 downwards.
GCTCGCCAACCGCCTGACTAAGCTCGCGCCGCGCATGGGCAAAAACCTGGCGGCCGAGATCGTTCAGGCTCTGAGCGAACAAGCCGTGATCGTGCCCGGCACGCAAGCTGCCACCATCGTCATGCCTCGTTTGGCCCAGCAGCTTGCAGCCTTGCGTAAGCAGCGCGACGAGGTCGCTGCCGAAGTGGAACAACTGGTGCTTGCTCACCCTCTTTGGCCGGTCCTGACCAGCATGCCGGGAGTCGGCGTCAGGACTGCCGCCAGACTCCTGACCGAAGTCGCCCATAAGGCCTTCGCTTCGGCTGCACACTTGGCGGCCTACGCTGGCCTTGCCCCGGTAACCCGGCGCTCGGGCTCGTCTATCCGAGGCGAACATCCATCCAGACGCGGCAACAAGGTGCTCAAGCGCGCCTTGTTCCTCTCCGCCTTCGCGGCCTTGCGAGACCCCGTCTCGCGGGCCTATTACTCGCGCAAGATCCAGCAGGGCAAGCGCCACAACCAAGCGCTCATCGCGCTGGCACGGCGACGCTGTGACGTCCTGTTCGCCATGCTGCGCGACGGCACCATTTACCAACCCAAGTCAGTCCCTAACGCTTGACGAAACACATAGGGGCACCCCCCCAAAAAAAGCGCCAATACAGTGCATTTCGTCGCACCTGTGCTCGTACCCACCTATCATTTATTGCATATGCTGCACTTGTTGCATTTAAACGAGCCATCAGCTAAGCTGGCTTACACGTAAGCCAGCTTAGCTGATGGCACATTTTGTTTTTTTAGGGAAGAAATGACATGCGAACCGTAGATCGATTCCGCGAGGTGACACCTCCACCGATGACGGAGCGTGAAGTAGAAATGGCGCGCGTAGCACAGCGATGCATCATGGAGGCACTCGATCATTCTCGTGCAGCCGCAATCACACTTACAACTGACAAGGGTGATCACCCGTCTGTTGAGGTTCCGCCCGCAGCTTTGAAGTTGATTGGTCAGTTGCTAGGGGCAATGAGCGAGGGCCGGTCGATTCTCTTGAGTCCGGCAAACCGGGAGTTCACGACTGTTGAGGCAGCGCACTTCCTTAACGTGTCACGACCGTTTGTCATAAAGGAAATTGAAGCCGGAAGGTTAGGCCATCGGATGGTGGGAACACATCGTCGAATCGCATTCGATGACCTCCTTGCTTATCGGAAAGATATGCGAGGCAAGCAAATGGCTGCATTGGAGCGCATGGCCGATAACGCTCGCGATTTGGGTCTCGATTACTGAGATGGCGGGCTACGCGCGCTACACGGCGCTATTGGACGCATGCGTCCTGTTTCCACTGGTAACTACCGACGCTCTCTTGAGCCTCGCAACCGCTGGCTTTTTCGCGGCAAAGTGGACTCAGTTGATTGAGACTGAGTGGATTAGATCGTTAGAGGAACAACGGCCCGACCTTCAAGGTCGGCTACTCACCCGTCGGGATAGCATGCGCGAGGCGATTCCCGACTGGGAGGTGTCCGAGGCGGCTTGGACACCACTTATCGGGAGTTTTACCCTGCCCGATCCTGACGATCGGCACGTTCTCGCTGCCGCCATTGCAGGTCATGCAGACTGCATCGTGACGTCAAACCGCCGCGATTTCCCCGATGCAATCGCCTCCGAATACGGAATAGAAATTGTGGACCCCGATAGGTTCATCATCAACCAGTGGGATCTAGATTCACTCGGAGCCATGACCGCATTTAAGCAGATGCGGGCTCGTCGGCGGAAACCAGAATCGACCGTTGAAGACTTTGCCCAAGCCTTGGAGCGTAGCGGTCTCCCCTCGACAGCTCAGCGCATACGCGACGCGGCGGACTTGCTTTAACCGGCGTCCTGGCGTTGGCTAGAAGAGAGTCGTGCCGGTAAGTTTTGTAGAACACCCGCCTTGTTGTAGAACAAAAAAAAGCGGGCCCCATCTCTGGGACCCGCTTCGGTATTGGTGCCGGCTGCAGGACTCGAACCCGCCACCTGATGATTACAAATCAACTGCTCTACCAGATGAGCTAAGCCGGCGTAGCGCGAGATTCTACCTCATTTCACGATCTTGAGGCGAGGTCTGCTGCCGCCTTTCGAGCCGTCGCCGTCGGTTTTCGGCGGTTCGTCGGCCCCTTCGGACGGTTCCTCGTTCGCGCCGCTGTCGGCGACCGGCGCCAACGGCGATACCGACTCGTCACGCTGCGCGTCGTCGGCCGGCGCGGCGTCATCGTCGAACGTGCCCGAATCCTCGCCTTCGCCCGCGACCGCATCCACCTGGAACGCCATGCCCTGCCCGTTCTCGCGCGCATAGATCGCGAGCACGTTGGCCACCGGAATCTCGATCTTGTGCGCCTTCCCGGAGAACCGGGCCGTGAACTCGATCCACTCGTTGCCCATCTGCAACTGGCTCGTCGCCTCGAAGCTGATGTTGAGCACGATCTCGCCGTCACGCACGAACTGACGCGGCACGCGCGTCGAGTTGTCGACCCTCACCGCGATATGCGGCGTGTAACCGTTATCGGTGCACCACTCGTACAACGCGCGCAGCAGATAAGGCTTCGTTGAAATCTCTTGCATCACAATCCTCGAACCCGGAGCGGGCGCGCGGCACGCCGCGCCACCCGCTCCGTCATGCCTTCATTGCAACATTAACGACGCATGACCTTTTCGGACGGCGTCAGTGCTTCGATGTAGGCCGGACGGCTGAAGATCCGTTCGGCGTACTTCATCAGCGGCGCGGCGTTCTTCGACAGCTCGATGCCGTAGTGATCCAGGCGCCACAGCAGCGGTGCGATCGCGACGTCGAGCATCGAGAACTCTTCGCCGAGCATGTACTTGTTCTTCACGAAGATCGGCGCGAGCTGCGTCAGGCGATCGCGGATCGCGAGGCGTGCCTTCTCGTGATTCTTCTCCGCCGCCTTGCCCTTCTCGTTCTCGAGCGTGCTGACGTGGACGAACAGTTCCTTCTCGAAGTTGAGCAGGAACAGGCGCGCACGGGCGCGCTGCACCGGGTCGGCCGGCATCAGTTGCGGATGCGGGAAGCGCTCGTCGATGTACTCGTTGATGATGTTCGATTCGTACAGGATCAGGTCGCGCTCGACCAGGATCGGCACCTGACCGTACGGGTTCATCACCGAAATGTCTTCCGGCTTGTTGAACAGGTCGACGTCGCGGATTTCGAAGTCCATGCCCTTCTCGAACAGCACCAGCCGGCAACGCTGGGAGAACGGGCAAGTTGTGCCGGAATACAGAACCATCATATTTGCGTTTCCTCAAAAAAGCCGAGGGCCGGCACGCGGCGAAACCCCTTTCACGGGTTCCGCCTTGCGCCGGCCCCACGCCGGTCAGGCGTGTTTACTTGATATCTTTCCAGTACGCGGCATTCAGCCGCCAGGCCAGGAAAGTCAGGACACCGAGAAAGATCAGCACCCACACGCCGAGGCGCTTGCGGGTCTGCTGGGCCGGCTCGGACATCCATGTCATATAGGCCACCAGGTCGGCCACCGCAGCATCGTAGTCGGGCGACGAGAGCGTGCCCGGCGTGACCTGCTGGAAGCCGACGAGCACGTGGGCCTTCTCGCCCGTCTCCTCGTCCGTCTTGTCTTCGAATTTGGCAACGCGCTGCCCCTGCAACTGCCACAACACATGGGGCATGCCGACGTTCTCGAACACCGCGTTGTTCCAGCCGGTCGGCCGCGTATCGTCGCGGTAGAAGCTCCGCAGATACGTGTACAGCCAGTCGCGGCCGCGCGCACGCTCCTCGACCGACAGGTCGGGCGGCGAGGTGCCGAGCCAGTTCTTCGCGTCGTCGGGCCGCATCGCGACGGACATCGTGTTCCCGACCTTGTCGGTCGTGAACAGGAGATTCGTTTCGATCTCCTTCTGGGATATGCCCAGATCCGTCAGACGGTTGTAGCGCATCAGGTTCGCGCTGTGGCAGTTCAGGCAATAGTTTACAAACAATTGCGCGCCGTGCTGAAGCGAAACGAGATTTTCCGTGTTATCGGGCGCCCGGTCGAGCGGAAAATTACCCTCCGCCCGCACGGCCGGCGCCGCCAGCAGCGCACAGGCGGTCGCCCCGATCAACGCGAGTGTCGAAAGCAGTTTCTTCATGTCGTTCTCTCCTCGCTCACGTTAATGGGGCTTGAAGCGCACCCGTTCCGGCGGCTGCTTGAACGTGCCAAGCGGCGTCCAGACGGGCATGCCGAGGAAGAACGCGAAGTAGATCAGCGCACAGGCCTGCGCGATCAGCGTCGCCGCCGGCGATGGCGGCCGCGTGCCGAGGAACGCGAGGGTCAGGAACGCCGCGACGAAGATCCCGAGGAACACCTTGTGGAACAGCGGCCGGTAGCGGATCGACTTCACCGGGCTGCGGTCGAGCCACGGCAGGAAGAACAGCGAGATCACCGCCGAGCCCATCACGACGACGCCCCAGAACTTCGACTCCGTCAGATACATGAACACGACGATCGCCGCCGCCAGCACCGGCAGCCCGACCTTCCACTTGCCGCGCGCACGGATCAGCGCGAGCACGCCGAGCAGCGCGATCACGATCATCAGCACGATCTTGAACGGATCGGTGGTCGCGCGCAGCATCGCGTAGAACGCGGTGAAGTACCAGACCGGCGCGATCTCGGGCGGCGTCTGCAGCGGGTTCGCCGGGACGAAGTTGTTCGCCTCGAGGAAGTAGCCGCCCATCTCCGGCGAGAAGAACACGATCAGCGCGAACACCATCAGGAACACGCATACGCCGAGGAAATCGTGCACCGAGTAGTACGGGTGGAACGGGATGCCGTCGAGCGGGATGCCGTTCTCGTCCTTCTTCGCCTTGATCTCGATGCCATCCGGGTTGTTCGACCCGACTTCATGCAGCGCTACCAGGTGGGCGACCACGAGGCCGACCAGCACGAGCGGAATCGCGATCACGTGGAACGCGAAGAAGCGGTTCAGCGTGACGTCGGACACGACGTAGTCGCCGCGAATCCACAGCGACAGGTCCGGCCCGACGAACGGGATCGCCGAGAACAGGTTCACGATCACCTGCGCGCCCCAGAACGACATCTGGCCCCACGGCAGCAGGTAGCCGAAGAACGCCTCGGCCATCAGGCACAGGAAGATCGCGCAGCCGAAGATCCAGACGAGCTCGCGCGGCTTGCGGTACGACCCGTACAGCAGCCCGCGGAACATGTGGAGGTACACGACCACGAAGAACATCGATGCACCGGTCGAGTGCATGTAGCGGATCAGCCAGCCCCACGGCACCTCGCGCATGATGTACTCGACCGACGCGAACGCGAGCGTCGAGTCGGGCTTGTAGTTCATCGTCAGGAAGATGCCCGTGACGATCTGGTTGACGAGCACCAGCAGCGCGAGGGAGCCGAAGAAGTACCAGAAGTTGAAGTTCTTCGGCGCGTAGTACTCGGATACGTGCTTCTTCCAGGTGGACGTGAGCGGGAAGCGCTGGTCGATCCAGCCGGTGAAACCTGTGGTGGAGACTTCTTTGTTGTCGGCGGCCATCACGCTTCTCCTTTCTCGTCCTTGCCGATCACGAGGGTCGTCGCCGACGTGAACATGTAGGGCGGGATGTCGAGATTCTGAGGCGCCGGCTTGTTCTTGAACACACGGCCGGCGAGGTCGTAGGTCGAACCGTGGCACGGGCACAGGAAACCGCCCGGCCAGTCGTCCGGCAGGTTCGGCTGCGGACCCGGCGTGAAGCGTTGGCTAGGCGTGCAGCCGAGGTGCGTACACACGGCCATCACGACGAGAATGTTCTTGCGATCGGCCCGCGACCGATATTCGTTGGCGCAGTACGCGGGCAACGGCATCGAATACGGGGATTTCGTGGCCGGATCGGCCACTTCCTTGTCGGCCTTGACCACGTCGGCCAGCATCGAATCGGTGCGATTCAGGATCCAGACGGGTTTGCCGCGCCACGGCACAGTGACCATTTCGCCGGGCTTCAGGCCGCTGATGTCGACCTCGACCGGTGCCCCGGCCGCTTTCGCTTTCGCGGACGGCGCAAGCGACGCCGCGAAAGGTATGACGGTGGCTACGCCTCCCACGCCACCTGCTACGGATGTCGCAATCAGCCAGGTACGGCGGCCGCTGTCGACGCGTTTCTCTTCCTTGTCTCGCATCACACGCCCCACTTCTGAGTTGGATTTTCCGTCACGACTTTCCATTCCGCCGCTAGTTTGCTCGAATGGAGTCGTCATTTACAAGGCCCGGAGATGAAAATCCCTTCGAAGTGTTTGATAGTTAAGGGTTATCCCCCATTACCGGAGCGATTAAATCATTTCACTTTTAAGCGGATGCTACATTGAGAAATTTCGATGCGCCGCCGCAAATCCGTCGCTCAGACCGGATTATGAATATCGATAAAAAGGTGTTCGAGATCGAATTCTTCCGACAAGTGGCGCCCAAGTGCCTGGATTCCGTAACGTTCGGTCGCATGGTGCCCTGCCGCAACGAACGCGACACCGCTCTCCGCCGCCGCGTGCGTGGTCGACTCGGACACCTCGCCGGTCAGGAATACGTCCGCGCCGGCGTCGATCGCCGCGTCGAAATAGCTCTGCGCGGCGCCCGTGCACCATGCGATGCGGCGCAGCTGCGTGTCCGGCTCGCCGAGCACGAGCGGTGTGCGGCCGAGCGTGCGCTCGACCTTCGCGACGAAGTGCTCGAGCGTGACGGGCATCGGCAGCGTCGCCATCCAGCCGAGATCGCCTTCGCCGAACCGCTGGTCGCCGATCAGGCCGAGCTTTTCGCCGAGCTGCGCGTTGTTACCGAACTCGGGATGCGCATCGAGCGGCAGGTGGAACGCGAACAGGTTCAGGTCGTTCGCGAGCAGCAGCTTCAGGCGCTGGTACTTGCGGCCGGTGATCTGCGGCGCCTCGTTGCGCCAGAAATAGCCGTGGTGGACGAGCACGGCATCCGCCCCCCATTCGAGCGCGGCTTCGAGGAACGCGACCGACGCCGTCACGCCGGTGGCGATCTTCTCGATCTTGCGGCGCCCTTCGACCTGGAGGCCGTTCGGGCAATAGTCCTTGAAGCGCGCGGTTTCAAGGGTATTGTTCAAGTACAATTCAAGTTCGATCCGATCCATATAAACCTCTAATCCATTCAGATGCTTAGACGCTTCTGGCTGTTCTTCGCGCAGGCGGTGACCGTACTGCTCGCGCTGATGTTCATCGTCGTGACGCTCAAGCCGCAATGGCTGCAACGGCAAGGACAGCTCGGCAAGCAGCTCGCCACGCCGATCGTCGCGCTGCGGGAAGTCGCGCCGGGCATCGGCGGCGCACCGGCGACCACGTCGTACGCCGAAGCCGCGCAGAAGGCGATGCCGGCCGTCGTCAACGTGTTCTCCAGCAAGGACGGCTCGCTGCCGCCCGACCCGCGCGCGAAAGATCCGCTGTTCCGTTACTTCTTCGGCGACCGCAACGCCCGCAAGCAGCAGGACGAGCCGGCCGCCAACCTCGGCTCGGGCGTTATCGTGAGCCCTGAAGGTTACATTCTAACGAACCAGCACGTCGTGGACGGCGCCGACCAGATCGAAGTCGCGCTCGCCGACGGCCGCACGGCCACCGCGAAAGTGATCGGCAGCGATCCCGAAACCGATCTCGCGGTGCTGAAGATCAACATGACGAACCTGCCGACGATCACGCTCGGCCGCTCCGACCAGTCGCGCGTCGGCGACGTCGTGCTCGCGATCGGCAATCCGTTTGGCGTCGGCCAGACGGTCACGATGGGGATCATCAGCGCGCTCGGCCGCAACCACCTCGGCATCAACACGTTCGAGAACTTCATCCAGACCGACGCGCCGATCAACCCCGGCAACTCCGGCGGCGCGCTGGTCGACGTGAACGGCAACCTGCTCGGCATCAACACGGCGATCTACTCGCGCTCGGGCGGCTCGCTCGGCATCGGTTTCGCGATTCCCGTCTCGACCGCCCGCACGGTGCTCGAAAGCATCATCACGACGGGCTCGGTCACGCGCGGCTGGATCGGCGTCGAGCCGCAGGACGTCACGCCGGAAATCGCCGAGTCGTTCGGGCTGCAGCAGAAATCGGGCGCGATCGTCGCGGGCGTGCTGCAGGGCGGCCCGGCCGACAAGGCCGGCATCAAGCCGGGCGACATCCTGGTGAGCGTGAACGGCGACGAAATCACCGACACGACGAAGCTGCTGAACACCGTCGCGCAGATCAAGCCGGGCACGCCGACCAAGGTGCACGTCGTACGCAAGGGCAAGCAGTTCGACGTGAACGTCGTGATCGGCAAGCGCCCGCCGCCGCCGAAGCAGGCGCTCGACGAGCAGGACAACGATAGCGAATGAGGGTCGGCGGCCGGTGCGCCGCCTGCCGGTCGCGATGCGAGGCAACGCGACGCGGAAATGAAAAAGGGCAGCCGGTCCGGTCGGCTGCCCTTTGCTTTGCGTCTGACGATCGTCGTTGGCGGGAAGGTGGTTTTCTCACGCGCCGGCTGATGACCAAACCGGGCCACTGCAGCCGGGGGCCGGAAAGCCGCCCGGCGCCGCGAGCCGTCAGCTCGCCGCTTCGCCGTTCCCCGCCTCGCCCTCTTCGGCCGGCTTCTTCGGCACGAAGAACCGCGCGGCCAGCAGCCCGATCTCGAACAGCACGACGAGCGGCAGCGCCAGCATCAGTTGCGAGAACACGTCCGGCGGCGTGACGACCGCCGCGACCACGAATGCGCCGACGATCACGTACGGCCGCATCTCCTTCAGCTTCTTCAGGGACAGCACGCCCATCCGGACGAGCAGCACGACGACGATCGGCACCTCGAACGTGACCCCGAACGCGATGAACATCCCCAGCACGAAGCTCAGGTAGTTGTCGATGTCGGTCGTCATCTCGGCCCCGAGCGGCGCGTTGTAGTGCGCCATCACGCGGAAGATCGTCGGGAACACGAGGAAATACGCGAACGCCATCCCGCACAGGAACAGGAAGTAGCTGCTGCCGACGAGCGGCGCGACGAGCTTCTTCTCGTGCTGGTACAGCCCCGGCGCGACGAACGCCCAGATCTGGTACAGCACGATCGGCAGCGCGATCACGAGCGCGACGAGCATCGTCACCTTCATCGGCACGAAGAACGAGCCGGTGACGTCGGTGACGATCATCTTGCCGTCTTTCGGCAGGTTGTCCATCAGCGGCCGCGCGAGCAGCTTGAAGATGTCCGGCGCCCAGTAGACGAGCCCGAGGAACACGACGATCACGGCCAGCCCCGCGCGAATGATGCGATCGCGAAGCTCGACGAGATGGGAAATGAAGGTTTCTTCCGGGGCGTCGCCCGGGTTCTGCTGGGGGTCGCTCACACCGGCCCTCGGTAGGATTGACGAGCGAGCATGCGCTCGACTCAGAAGAAGCGCGTCGGCCGGCGCAGGCTGGCCGGCTGATGGCGCGCGACACGCGCGGCACCCGACTGCACGTGCGTGCGGCGGGTCGTCGCGCGCTTGTACCAGACAGGCGTCGCCGCCTGCTTGATGCGCCAGTTGCGACGCTTCGGCGCAAGCGCGGCCGAACTGCCGCGCCACGACGGCGCCGCGGGCGTATCGGAACCCGGGGAACCGACGGAACCAGCGTCGCCGGCAGCTCCGTCAAGACCGCCGACCGCGGAATGCCACGTGTCGTTCAGTTCCTTCTCGTGCTCGCGCAGGTTGTCGTGAATCGTCGTCTCGACATTGCGCGCGGCCGATTCGAAATCGGTCTTCATCGTCCGCAGCGCGTCGAGTTCGATTTCGCGCGAGACCTCGGCCTTCACGTCGTTGATGTACCGCTGCGCGCGGCCGAACAGCGCGCCTGCCGTGCGCGCGACGCGCGGCAGGCGCTCGGGGCCGAGCACCACGAGCGCGACGACGCCGATCAGCGCCATCTTCGAAAGACCGAGATCCAGCATCGCGAATGCCTGTCAGCGTGCCGGCGTTACGCCTTGTTCGAATCGGAACGCGTCGTTTCCTTCGCGTTGACGTCGACCGCGCCCGAACGCGGCAGTTGCTGCGCATCCGCCGGCGTTTCGCCTTCCTTCATGCCGTCCTTGAAACCCTTCACGGCGCTGCCGAGGTCGTTGCCGATGTTGCGCAGCTTCTTCGTACCGAAAACCAGCGCGACGATCAGCAGCACAATCAGCCAGTGCCAAATGCTCAATCCACCCATGATGAAACCTCTCCTCAACCACGCCGCGGGGCGGCGTAAATCGCCGGCGACGCGCCGGCTTCGACTATCGATGCGGGGAAACGCCCCGCTGCGTCAACCCATCCGCTGCCACGGGCGCGGGCCGGCCAGGATATGCGCGTGCAGGTGGTAGACCTCCTGCCCGCCGCCCGGGCCCGTGTTGATCACCGTGCGAAAACCGGTTTCGCCGCCCGTATACGCGACGCCGAGCTGGTCGGCCAGACGCGCGACGAGCAGCATCAGCCGGCCGAGCATCGGCGCATCGGCCTCGCTCGCCGCCGACAGCGTCGGCAGGTGCCGGCGCGGAATCACGAGCACGTGCGTGTCGGCCGCCGGGCGGATGTCGCGGAACGCGACGAATTCGTCGTCCTCGTGCACCTTCGTGCTCGGAATCTCGCCTGCCGCGATCTTGCAGAACAGGCAATTCGGATCGTGACTCATGTTGCTCCTGCGAAACGCCCGCGCGCGCCGGTCAGAACCACGCCTGCGGATCGAGCGTCTTGTTGTCGTTCAGGTACAGCCAACCCTTGATGATACGGTACAGCGTCCAAATCCACGTGACAAACATAACGACGAACCCGATCGCGACGAACATCAGCGCGAACCCGATCACATAAGCGATCAGCGCGCGCCAGAACGTGCGGATCTGCCACTCGAAGTGATCGGCGTACGGCGTGCCGGCTACGTCGCCGCGCTTCACGTAGTTGATGATGATCGCGATGATGCCCGTGACGCCGCCCGTCAGCCAGTGAATCGCATAGAGGCCGTACAGCACGTGGGTCAGCGTGCGCAGCCCGTTCAGGCGTTCGGCCTCCGCTGCCCCCGACACCGCCGGCGTCGGGAACTGGTTCGACGTATCGTTCATGATGCTACCCCCGTTGGATGACAATTCTTACAGCTTACCGCACTGTTGCCACCGCGGCGGGGCCTGCGTGTCACCCGCCGTTTTCCTCGCGCTCGCGGCGCTTGCGCAGCGCTTTTTCCTCGATGCCCGACAAGCCTTCGCGACGCTCGAGCTCGGCGATCACGTCGGCCGGGCTCAGGTCGAAATGCGACAGCATCACGAGGCAGTGGAACCACAGGTCGGCCACCTCGCCGACCAGCGCGGTCGGCGCGCCGCCCTGGCGCACGTCCTTCGCGGCCAGCACGACTTCCGTCGCCTCTTCGCCGATCTTCTTCAGCACCGCGTCGTCGCCCTTGTGGAACAGGCGCGACACGTACGATTGATCGGGATCGCCGCCCTTGCGGCTGTCGATCACGGCCGCGAGGCGCAGCAGCGTGTCTTCGGTCGATTGCGTCATTTGTAGATGTGTTCGGGGTCTTTCAGCACCGGCTCGACCGCGACCCAGTCGCCGCCGTCCACCGTACCTTCGAATTTCTGGAAGAAGCACGAATGCCGGCCGGTGTGGCATGCGATGCCCGACACCTGCTCGACCTTCAGCAGCACGACGTCCTCGTCGCAATCGAGCCGCACTTCGTGCACGTGCTGCACGTGGCCCGACTCCTCGCCCTTGAACCACAGGCGCTTGCGCGAACGCGAATAGTAGACCGCGCGCTGCGTCTCGATCGTCTTCGCGAGCGCCTCGCGGTTCATCCACGCGAACATCAGCACGTCGTTCGTCGACGCTTCCTGCGCGATCACCGGCACGAGGCCGTTGTCGTCCCAGCGGACCTTGTCGAGCCACGCGGGCAGGGATTTCGTTTCGGTATTCATTACAGTCTCACCGGGATGCCCTGGTCGGACATGAAGCGCTTCGCCTCGCCGACCGTGTGCTCGCCGTAGTGGAAAATGCTGGCGGCCAGCACGGCGTCGGCGCGGCCGTCCTTGATGCCGTCGGCCAGATGCTGCAGCGAACCGACGCCGCCCGACGCGATCACCGGCACCGGCACCGCGTCCGACACGCCGCGCGTGAGCGCGAGGTCGAAGCCCGACTTCGTGCCGTCGCGGTCCATGCTCGTGAGCAGGATCTCGCCGGCGCCGAGCTCGGCCATCTTGCGCGCCCACTCGATCGCGTCGAGGCCCGTGTTCTTGCGGCCGCCGTGCGTGAAGACTTCCCAGCGCGGCGTCTCGCCGTCGGCCGACACGCGCTTCGCGTCGATCGCGACGACGATGCACTGCGAGCCGTACTTGTCGGCCGCGTCGCGCACGAGCTGCGGGTTCGCGACCGCCGACGAATTCATGCTGACCTTGTCCGCGCCCGCGTTCAGCAGGCGCCGCACGTCCTCGACGGCGCGCACGCCGCCGCCGACCGTCAGCGGAATGAACACCTGCGACGCGACGGCTTCGATGATCGGCAGGATCAGGTCGCGCTGGTCGGACGTCGCGGTGATGTCGAGGAAGGTCAGTTCGTCGGCACCCTGGTCGTCGTAGCGGCGGGCGATTTCGACGGGGTCGCCGGCATCGCGCAGCTCGACGAAATTGACGCCCTTGACGACACGCCCGGCGGTCACGTCCAGGCAGGGGATGATGCGTTTAGCTAGAGCCATGATGTTGCGCCAAATGCCGCGCTGGGACGGCCGGTTGCGGAAGCCTCGCGCGAGGCTTCCGGTCGGGGCCGCCTGCGGGCAGCCCCGGCGAACGGGACGACGCGCGGTTACGCGTTGTCGAGTTCGCCGTTCAGTTCGTCCGCGCGCTTCTGCGCGGCCGCGAAATCGAGATCGCCGGAGTAGATCGCACGGCCGCAGATCACGCCCTCGACGCCGTGCTCTTCCACTTCGCACAGGCTCTCGATGTCCGTGAGGTTCGACAGGCCGCCGCTGGCGATCACCGGGATGCCGACCGCCTGCGCGAGCTTCACGGTCGCGTCGATGTTGATGCCCTGCAGCATCCCGTCGCGGCCGATGTCGGTGTAGACGATCGATTCGACGCCGTAGTCCTCGAACTTCTTCGCGAGATCGATCACCTCGTGGCCGGTCAGCTTGCTCCAGCCGTCGGTCGCGACCTTGCCGTCCTTCGCGTCCAGCCCGACGATGATGCTGCCGGAAAACGCGGTGCACGCGTCCTGCAGGAAGCCCGGGTTCTTCACGGCGGCGGTGCCGATGATCACGTAGGACAGGCCGGCGTCGAGATACTTCTCGATCGTCTCGAGGCTGCGGATGCCGCCGCCGAGCTGGACGGGAATTTCGTCGCCGACTTCGTCGAGGATCGCTTCGATCGCCTCGAGATTCTTCGGCTTGCCGGCGAATGCGCCGTTCAGGTCGACGAGATGGAGCCGCCGGGCGCCGAGGTCGACCCACTTGCGGGCCATCGCCGCCGGGTCCTCGGAAAAAATCGTGGCCTGGTCCATATCGCCCTGTTTGAGGCGCACACACTGACCGTCTTTGAGGTCGATGGCCGGAATCAGCAACATAGCAATCGGGTGTCGTCGTGGAAAAAGAAAAGAATCCGGCGCGTACCGGCCAAACCGGTGCCGCGCCGTCTCGCTAGTTTAGTACAACTCTTTCGGCGCCTAAGCGTGAGAGCCCCGCACGACAGGCGCTTGCGCGCCGTCGACTGTGGCTCCCGCACCACGTTTACGGTTTCCAGTGTACGAAGTTGCGATACAGACGCAACCCGACCTCCGCGCTTTTCTCGGGGTGGAATTGGGTCGCGAAGAGATTGTCCCGCGCGACCGCGGACGTAAACGGCGCGCCGTAGGCCGTTTCGCCGACCGTGTGTGCCGGGTTGTCCGGCGTCACGTAATAGCTGTGCACGAAGTAGAAATACGCGTCGTCGGGCACGCCGTCCCACAGCGGGTGCGGCTGCGCCTGGCGCACGCGGTTCCAGCCCATCTGCGGCACCTTGAAGCGCGAGCCGTCGTCCTGCACGCGGCCGTCGAGTTCGAAGCGCACGACCTTGCCGGGCAACAGGCCGAGGCCCTTCGTGTCGCCCTCCGCACTCCAGTCGAACAGCATCTGCTCGCCGACGCACACGCCGAGCAGCGGCTTCGTGCGCGACGCCTCGATCACGGCCTCCTGCAGGCCCGATTCGCCGAGACAGCGCATGCAGTCGGGCATCGCGCCCTGGCCGGGCAGCACAACGCGGTCGGCCGCGCGAATCGCGGCCGGCGTGTCGACGATCGCCACGTCGGCGGCCGGTTCGGCCTTCTTGAGCGCCTGCGCGACCGAGCGCAGGTTGCCCATCCCATAATCCACAATCGCAATCGAAGTTTTCATCTCAGTGCAGGCAGTAGCGCCCTCAGTCCGTTGACGATGAATTCCACCGCCAGCGCCGACAGCATCAGACCCATCAGCCGCGTGGCGATGTTGATGCCTGTGCGGCCGATCCAGTTCGCGATCGGCTCGGCGAGCCGCATCGCGACGAAACACAGAAAAGCCAGGACCGCGCCGATCGCGACCAGCCCGGCCCGTTCATACCAGTGATGCGCGTTCGCCACATAGATGATCACCGTGCTGATCGAGCCGGGGCCCGTGAGCAGCGGAATCGCCAGCGGCACGACCGCGATGTTGTCCTTCAGCTCGGCTTCGTGGCGTTCCTCCGGCGTCGATCGCGTGTTGCCGATCTGCGCGTTCAGCATGTTGATCGCCATCAGCAGCATGATGATCCCGCCGCCCACTTCGAGCGACCCGACCGAAATGCCGAAGAAGTTGATGATCTGCTGCCCGAGCAGCGCGGTCACCGTCATCACGCAGAACACCGACACCGATGCGATCCGGATCGTGCGCCGCCGCTCGCCGTCCGTCTGCTGCGCCGTCAGGCTCAGGAAGAACGGCACCGCGCCGACCGGGTTGATCAGCGCGAGCAGCGAAATGAACGATTTGAGCAGATCCATCGCACGCCGGCGCGCCGCGCCGAAGCCGTGAGGTCGTCCTTGGCGTCGTCCGTTCGGAAGTTAGAGGCTGCCTTTGGTCGACGGAATCTGCCCCGCCGCCCGCTCGTCGAGCTCCACCGCCGCGCGCAGCGCCCGGCCGAAGGCCTTGAACACCGTCTCGAGCTGATGGTGCGCGTTGATCCCGCGCAGGTTGTCGATGTGCAGCGTGACGCCCGCGTGGTTCACGAACCCGCGGAAGAATTCGATCGACAGGTCGACGTCGAACGTGCCGATCCGCGCGCGCGTGAACGGCACGTGGAATTCGAGGCCCGGCCGGCCGGAGAAATCGATCACGACGCGCGACAGCGCCTCGTCGAGCGGCACGTACGAATGGCCGTAGCGGCGGATGCCCTTGCGGTCGCCGATCGCCTTCGCGACGGCCTGACCGAGCGTGATGCCGACATCCTCGACCGTGTGGTGATCGTCGATATGCGTGTCGCCATGCGCTTCGACCTCGAGATCGACCAGACCGTGTCGCGCGATCTGGTCGAGCATATGGTCGAGAAACGGCACGCCGGTGGCCAGCTTCTGCCGGCCGGTGCCGTCGAGATCGAGCTTCACACGGATCTGCGTTTCGCTGGTATTGCGAACGACTTCCGCCACACGCATGGCAATTCCTTGATTGAGTCTGATGTAAATGGGGATTGATCGTCGCGCGCCGCCGCGCCCTGGGCTCAACCGGGCAGCGCGAGTTTCAAGGCGGCCAGCAGGCGGGCGTTTTCGTCGGGAGAACCGACGGTCAGCCGCACGCATTCGGCCAGTAATGGATGCATTTTACTCACGTTTTTGACCAGCACCCGCTCGGTGAGCAGCCCATCGAACACGGCGGCCGCGTCCGGCACGCGCACCAGCAGGAAATTGCCGGCGCTCGGGAACACCGTCGCGCCCGGCAGCGCGGCCACCGCCTGCGCGAGGCGGGTGCGTTCCGCGCGCAATTCGGCCGCCTGCGCGTCGAGCACGTCGAGGTGATCGAGCAGGAAATCGGCGGTCGCCTGGGTCAGCACGTTGATGTTGTACGGCGGGCGCACCTTGTCGAATTCGTTCAGCCACGCCGGCAAGCCGACGAGGTAGCCGAGGCGGATGCCCGCGAGGCCGAGCTTCGACACCGTGCGCATCACGACGACGTTGTCGAACTCGGCGGCGCGCGGCAGCCACGAACGCTCGGCGAACGGCTGGTACGCCTCGTCGATCACGATCAGGCTGTGCCGCGCGGCCGCGACGATCCGCTCGACGTCGGCATCGTCGTACAGCGTGCCGGTCGGGTTGTTCGGGTACGCGAGATAGACGATCGCCGGCCGGTGCTCGGCGATCGCCGCGAGCATCGCGTCGACGTCGAGCGTCAGGTCCGCCTTCAGCGGCACGCCGACGAATTCGAGCTGCGCGAACTTCGCCGAGAGTTCGTACATCACGAAGCCCGGCACCGGTGCGAGCACCTTCGCGCCCGGCTGCGCGCACGCGACCGAGATCATGCTGATGATTTCGTCGGAACCGTTGCCGAGCAGCACGTCGCAGCCGGCCGGCACGCGCATCGCGTGGCGCAGCTTGTCGAGCAGCGCGGCCGGGCGCGGCGCCGGGTAGCGGTTCAGCGCGACCTGCGCGAGCCGCTCGCCGAGCGCCGCGGCGAGCGGCGCCGGCAGCGGGTACGGGTTCTCCATCGCGTCGAGCTTCACGAACCCGCTCGCGTCCGGCACCGGATAGCTGGTCATCGCGAGCACGTCGCGGCGGATGATGTCTTGTGGCGTCGTCATGGTCTCAAGCCGGCGTGCGTCGCGCCGGCGTCAAATGGGTCGGCAAGGCGGCGGCTGCCGCCCTGCGCTCGTCTCCTGCCCCGCTCCGGGTGCCGCCGGTGCCGGCGCCTCGGCGCCCGCCCGGCCCCGCGCACGATGCGCGGTCAGCCCTTCATCCGGAACTCGGCGCTCCTCGCGTGCGCCTGCAGCCCTTCGCCGTAGGCGAGCTCGGATGCGATCTCGCCGAGCGTCTGCGCGCCTTCCGCGCTGACCTCGATCAGGCTCGAGCGCTTGATGAAGTCGTACACGCCGAGCGGCGACGAGAAACGCGCGGTGCGCGACGTCGGCAGCACGTGGTTCGGGCCCGCGCAGTAGTCGCCGAGGCTCTCGCTCGTATAGCGGCCGAGGAAGATCGCGCCCGCGTGGCGGATCTGCTGGCCCCATTGCTGCGGCTCCAGCGCCGAGATTTCGAGGTGTTCCGGCGCGATGTCGTTCGCGATCCGGCATGCCTCGGCCATGTCGCACACCTTGATCAGCGCGCCGCGGCCTTCGAGCGACGCGCGGATCACGTCCTGGCGCGGCATCGTCGGCAGCAGCTCGCCGATCGCCTTCTCGACGCGATCGAGGAATGCAGCGTCCGGGCACAGCAGGATCGACTGCGCGAGTTCGTCGTGCTCGGCCTGCGAGAACAGGTCCATCGCGACCCAGTTCGGATCGGTCGTCCCGTCGCACAGCACGAGGATTTCCGACGGCCCGGCGATCATGTCGATGCCGACCGTGCCGAACACGCGGCGCTTCGCCGACGCGACGTACGCGTTGCCGGGGCCGCAGATCTTGTCGACGGCCGGCACCGTCTCGGTGCCGTACGCGAGCGCGCCGACCGCCTGCGCGCCGCCGATCGTGAACACGCGATCGACGCCGCCGAGCAGCGCCGCCGCCAGCACGAGGTCGTTCTTCACGCCGTCCGGGGTCGGCACGACCATCACGATCTCGCCGACGCCCGCGACGCGCGCCGGAATCGCGTTCATCAGCACCGACGACGGATACGCGGCCTTGCCGCCCGGCACGTACAGGCCGACGCGGTCAAGCGGCGTGACCTTCTGGCCGAGCACCGTGCCGTCGCTTTCCGTGTACTGCCAGCTATGCGTGCCGCATTCGATCTTCTGCTTCTCGTGGTACGCGCGCACCCGCGCCGCGGCCGCTTCCAGCGCCGCGCGCGCCTTCGGCGCGAGGCCGTCGAGCGCCGTCTGCAGCGCGTCCTGCGGCAGTTCGAGCGCGGCGACGCTGTTCGCGCTCAGCCGGTCGAAACGGTTCGTGTACTCGAGCACCGCGGCGTCGCCGCGCGACTTCACGTCGGCGAGGATCTTCGCGACCGATTGCTCGATCGCTTCGTCTTCGCTCGCCTCGAACGCGAGCACGGCGCGCAGCGCGGCGCCGAAGCCTTCGTTCGTCGAATCGAGCTTGCGGATGGTGATGGACATGGGAGTTCCGTTACGGTGATGCGCTCAACCGCCATTCTGCGACGCGCGTTCGAACGCGTCGAGGATCGGCTTGAGCGCCGCGCGCTTCAGTTTCAGCGCGGCCTGGTTCACGACGAGGCGCGACGAGATCGCCATGATCTCCTCGACCTCGACCAGATTGTTCGCCTTCAGCGTGCCGCCCGAGCTGACGAGGTCGACGATCGCGTCGGCCAGCCCGACCAGCGGCGCGAGCTCCATCGAGCCGTACAGCTTGATCAGGTCGACGTGCACGCCCTTCGCGGCAAAGTGTTCGCGCGCCGTTTCGACGTATTTCGTCGCGACCCGCAGGCGCGCGCCCTGGCGCACCGCATTCGCGTAGTCGAAGCCGGCCGGCACGGCCACCGACATCCGGCAGCGCGCAATGTTCAGATCGATCGGCTGGTACAGGCCCGAGCCGCCGTGCTCGACCAGCACGTCCTTGCCGGCCACGCCGAAATCGGCCGCGCCGTATTCCACGTAGGTCGGCACGTCGCTCGCGCGCACGATGATCACGCGCAGGTTCGGATCGGTGGTCGGCAGGATCAGCTTGCGCGACGTTTCCGGGTCCTCGGCCACCTGCACGCCGGCGGCTGCCAACAGCGGCAGGGTTTCCTCGAAAATCCGGCCCTTCGACAGGGCGAGGGTCAGCGGCGCGGTCATGCTTGGCTCCCGGAAAGGCGGCGCACGTTCGCGCCGACGGCGGTCAGTTTGGCTTCCATGCGGTCGTAGCCGCGGTCCAGGTGATAGATGCGGTCGACGAGCGTTTCGCCGTCGGCGCGCAGACCGGCGATCACGAGGCTCGCCGACGCACGCAGGTCGGTCGCCATCACGTTCGCGCCGGACAGCTTGTCGACGCCGGTTACGAGCGCCGTGTTGCCGTCGATCGTGATGTTCGCGCCGAGCCGGTTCAGCTCCTGCACGTGCATGAAGCGGTTCTCGAAAATGGTTTCGACGACCTGCGCGGTGCCCGTCGCGACCGTATTGAGGGCCATGAACTGCGCCTGCATGTCGGTCGGGAACGCCGGATATTCCGACGTGCGGATCGTCACCGCCGACGGGCGGCGGTCCATCTTCACGCGCAGCCAGCTGTCGCCTTCCTCGATCGACACGCCCGCTTCGCGCAGCTTGTCGATCACCGCGTCGAGGATGTGCGGGCGCACGCCCGTCAGCATCACGTCGCCGCCGGCCGCCGCGACCGCGCACAGGAACGTGCCGGCCTCGATACGGTCGGGGATCACCGAATGACGCGCGCCGTGCAGCCGCTCGACGCCCTGGATCACGAGGCGATCGGTGCCGATGCCATCGATTTTCGCGCCCATCGCGACCAGCAAGTGTGCGAGATCGCTCACTTCCGGCTCGCGCGCGGCGTTTTCGATCACCGTCTCGCCGTCGGCGAGCGTCGCGGCCATCAGCAGGTTTTCCGTGCCCGTCACCGTGATCATGTCGGTCACGATGCGCGCGCCCTTCAGGCGCTTCGCGCGTGCTTCGATGAAGCCGTGCTCGATGCTGATCTCCGCGCCCATCGCCTGCAGGCCCTTGATGTGCTGGTCGACCGGCCGTGCGCCGATCGCGCAGCCGCCCGGCAGCGACACCTTTGCCTCGCCGAAGCGCGCGAGCAGCGGCCCGAGCACGAGGATCGACGCGCGCATCGTCTTCACGAGCTCGTACGGCGCGACGAGGTTGTCGACGCGCGACGCGTCGAGCTGCACGCGGCAGCCGTCGGTCTCGCTCTTCACGCCCATCTGGTTCAGCACCTTCAGCGTCGTGCGCACGTCCTTCAGGTTCGGCACGTTGTCGAGATCGACCGGATCGGCGGTGAGCAGCCCCGCGCACAGGATCGGCAGCGCGGCGTTCTTCGCGCCCGACACGACGATCTCGCCCGACAGGCGGTTACCGCCTTCGATCGCGAGCTTGTCCATCCCCTGTCCCTGCGATTCCCCGTTGGCGGCCGGGTGTGCCGTGGCGACGCTCTGGACGGCGTCGCGCTCGTTGACGGTGACTTGCACTCAGTGATTTCCGTTTATGCGTTCTGCCATTCGGCGGGCGTCAGCGTCTTCATGCTGAGCGCGTGAATTTCCTGCTTCATGCGATCGCCGAGCGCCGCATAGACGAGCTGATGCCGCTGGATCGGCCGCTTGCCTTCGAAGGCCGCCGACACGATCGTCGCGAAGAAATGCTGGCCGTCGCCTTCGACTTCCAGATGCGTGCAGGCGAGACCGCCGGCGATGTATTGCTTGACCTGTTCGGGAGTCGGCAACATGGTGTAAGGCTCCTGTGGCGCGCGCCGCCCTGGGGCGGCCGCGGCCTGTCGATATCAATGACGCAGTTTGTAGCCGGTCGCGAGCAGCCGCATCGCGATCAGCGCGAGCAGCACGAAGAAACCGGTGACGATCGCGAGGCTCGCGAACGGGTTGATGTCGGACGCGCCGAAGAACCCGAAACGGAAGCCGTCGATCATGTAGAAAAACGGGTTGAGACGCGACACTTCGCGCCACACGGGCGGCAGCGAATGCGTCGAATAGAACACGCCGGACAGGAACGTCAGCGGCATGATCAGGAAGTTCTGGAACGCGGCGAGCTGGTCGAACTTCTCGGCCCAGATCCCGGCGATCAGGCCGAGCGTGCCGAGGATCGCCGAGCCGAGCAGCGCGAACGCAATGATGAACAGCGGCGCCGCGAAGTGCATCGGGATAAACCAGATCGTCACGACGAACACGCCGGTGCCGACCGCGAGCCCGCGCACGACGGACGCGAGCACGTACGCACCGAAGATGTCGCGGTACGACAGCGGCGGCAGCAGCATGAACACGAGGTTGCCGGTGATCTTCGACTGGATCAGCGACGACGAGCTGTTCGCGAACGCGTTCTGCAGCACGCTCATCATCACGAGGCCCGGCACGAGAAAGCTCACGTACTCGACGCCCGGATACACCTCGACGCGGCCCGACAGCGCGTGGCCGAAGATCGTCAGGTACAGCAGCGCCGTGACGATCGGCGCGAGCACCGTCTGGAACGACACCTTCCAGAAACGCAGCAGTTCCTTGTAGAACAGCGTGCGAAACCCGCTTCCCGGCACGGGCCGGGCCGTCACCTCGGACGACAGCGAACGCAGTTCGCGTGGGGAGTGTTGATTCATGCCAGACCCTCGATCACCTCGGCCCCGTTCATCACCTGGACGAACACATCCTCGAGGTCGGCTTTGCGGACCTCGATCTCGTCGAACGTGCAGCCGGCCGCGCGGCATTGCGCGAGGATGCGTTCGACCTCGTCGTAGCTCGCGAGGCGCAGCAGGTGTTCGCCCGGCGCGCGCGCGGCCGGGTCAGTTTCCAGCCCGCGCAGCTCGGCCGGCAGCGCGCCGGTCGCGAGCCGCAGATAGAGCTGCAGGCCCGCGAAGCGGCGCAGCAGCGCGTCGGTGCGGTCGAGCGCGACGACTTCACCGCGGCGCAGCATCGCGATGCGGTCGCACAGCGACTCGGCTTCCTCGAGGTAATGGGTGGTCAGCACGATCGTGTGACCCTCGCGGTTCAGGCGCGAGATGAATTTCCACAGCGTCTGGCGCAATTCGACGTCGACGCCGGCGGTCGGCTCGTCGAGCACGATCACGGGCGGCCGGTGCACGAGCGCCTGCGCGACCAGCACGCGGCGCTTCATCCCGCCCGACAGCGCGCGCATGTTCGCGTCGGCTTTCTCGGTGAGATCGAGATTGGCCATCACTTCATCGATCCAGTCGTCGTTGCGGCGCAGCCCGAAATAGCCGGACTGGATGCGCAGCGTCTCGCGCACGGTGAAGAACGGGTCGAAAACGAGTTCCTGCGGCACGACGCCGAGGGCGCGGCGCGCGTTGCGGAAGTCCTGGACGACGTCGTGACCGCGCACCGAGATGCTGCCTTCGTCGGCCCGGGCGAGCCCGGCGAGGATACTGATGAGCGTGGTCTTGCCTGCGCCGTTGGGGCCGAGCAGACCGAAAAACTCGCCTTCCTCGACCGACAGGCTGACGCCCTTGAGCGCCTGAAGCGACTTGTAGCGCTTCTTGACGTGACGGATTTCTATGGCTGACATGACTGTGCGCGACGCAAGGGCCGCGACGCCTATTCTGTGCTTGCTGCGAAAGAAAATGGGGGCCGGACGCCGATTGGCTGCCCCGCAAAACGCTTGATTATAGGGCAAACCGGCTGGTGGAGCCGGCGCCGAC